>JACZKR010000394.1 GCA_014859945.1 Paracoccaceae bacterium
CCGCAAGGTCGGGCCTCAAAGGCCCGGCCAGCGCCCGCCCCGCCCCAAGGCGGGCGCTACCCGCCCGCCGGGTCGGGCGCTGGCCTGTGTCATCTCGTGCCGCACCGCCTCCGGCTGAACCCGCACAAGCGGGCGGGGGCGAGGCGGTGCCTCGCCTGTTCCCGCCCGGGCTGGGTTGCGCCGTTTGTGGCCTGCGTAGGGTGCGTGTTCACACGCACCGCCCTCTGAACAAGGGTGCGGTGAACATGCACCCTACGGGGCAAGCCGCAACTCGGGGCCTCAGCCCCGCCGCGCGCTGCGGATCATCGACCCGGTATAGATCACCAGCGCCGCCCAGATCATCGGGAAGGCGATCATCCGGCTGCGGCCGAATTCCTCGCCAAAGACGAAGACGGCGGTCAGGAAGATCATCGTCGGCGCAATATATTGCAGGATGCCGATGGTCGACAGGCGCAACAGCTTGGCGCCGTTGGCATAGATCATCAGCGGCACCGCCGTGACCACGCCGCAGCCCAAGAGCAGCGCGGTATCACTGGCCGGCCCGGTCGCGAAACTACTTTGCCCGGTGGCCATCAGCCAGCCGGCATAGCCCAAGGCCAGCGGCAGCAGCAGGATCACCTCCAGCGTGAAGCCCTGATTTGGCCCCAGCGGCAGCGACTTCTTGAAATAGGCGTAGAACCCCCAGCTCAGCGTCAGGCTCAGCGCCACGACGGGTAGCCGCCCCGCCTCCCATGTCAGCAGGCCCACCGCGCCGGCGGCCAGCACGATGGCCAGCCATTGCGCCGCGCTCAGCCTTTCGCGCAGGAGGACCGCGCCCAGAAACACGCTGAACAGCGGGTTGATGTAGTATCCCAGTGCCGCATCCAGCGCATGGCCCGCCTGAATGGCCCAGACATAAATCCCCCAGTTGACCGAGATCAGCGCGGCGGTGATTGCCGCCATCCCCAGCGCCCGGGGCGACCGCAACGCCGCCTTCAGATCCTCGGTGCGCCCCAGCCAGACCAGCACCGCCAAGGCCACCGGAACCGACCAGATCATCCGATGCGCCAGAACCTCCAGCGTCGGGAGATGCGACATCGCCTTCAGATAGACCGGCAGGAAGCCCCACAGGACATAGGCGGTGACGGCAAGCGCAAAGCCCCGGGGGCTGTCGCCGGGGGGGGCGGTGGAGGCGGTGGTATCGGTCATGCCGCCTGCCTAGTCCTTCCCGCCGCCCGGGGCCAATGCAATCTTGTGACGGGCACAATCGCAGACGGTGATGGGGCGGCGCGCCATTACGCGGTACAAGGGGACTTGCCGGGCGTAGGGTGCGTGCTTGCACGCACCACACCCGGGGCAAGGTGCGTGACATCACGCACCCTACGCCCCGAAGCTGCTTGAAATCCCCCCCGCCGTCACCCGCGCGGCAGGTCGAACTCCGGCGGGGCCAGTTCGAACCCCTCGAACCGGAACCCCGGGCTGACGGTGCAGGACACCAGCGTGTAATCCCCCGTGCTGCGCGCCGCCTGCCAGTGGCCGGCGGGCACCACGGACTGCGGCGCCTCACCGCCCAGCACATCGGGGCCAAGGCGGATGTCGGCGGCCGCCTTAACCCCCACCGACAGGATCAGCGGCGCCCCGGCATGCCAGAGCCAGATTTCATCGGCATCCACCCGGTGCCAGTGGCTGCGCTCACCCGCCGCCAGCAGGAACAGGATCGCCGTGCCGCTGGCCCGCCCGTCGCGCAGGGGCCCCGCCCAGGTCTGGCGATACCAGCCGCCTTCGGGGTGGGGTTCCAGACGCAGGGCCTGAACAAGGCGCTGTGCTTCGGTCATGCCTGCCGCCATTTGCCCGGTTCCAACCCCTCGATCGTCCAGTCGCCCACCCGCCAGCGGATCAGCCGCAGGCAGGGCAGGCCCACGGCGGCGCACATCCGCCGCACCTGCCGGTTGCGCCCCTCTCGCAGGGTAACCTCGATCCAGCCGTCGGGCACGGTCTTGCGTTCGCGGATCGGCGGGACGCGGGGCCAAAGCCAGACGGGCGGCGCGATGGCCCGGGCG
>JACZKR010000395.1 GCA_014859945.1 Paracoccaceae bacterium
CGCCGGCCCCAGCCGCCGCGTGCCGCCGCCCTGCACCGTCAGGGGCGCCGCCGCCGCCCGGATCATCTCTGCCAGTTCCGCTTCCGATGCCGGGCGCATCGCCAACCCTTTCATCTGTCTTCAAATATCCTCGGGGGTCCGGGGGCAGACAGCCCCCGGGGCTTCAACCCGCGCGCCGCGCGGCACTGGCCTGCAACGGAAACACCTTCGCCGGGTTCAGCAGCCATTTCGGGTCGAACACGTCCTTCACCCGCATCTGTGCCTCAAGATCGGCCGGGGCATATTGCACGTCCATCAGGTCGCGCTTCTCGATGCCCACGCCATGCTCGCCCGTCAGGCAGCCGCCGACCTCGACGCAAAGCCGCAGGATGTCGGCGCCGAAGGCTTCGCATTTCTCAAGCTGGCCGGGCTGGTTGGCGTTGTAAAGGATCAGCGGGTGCATGTTGCCGTCGCCGGCGTGAAAGACATTGCCGACTTCCAGCCCGTATTCCGCGCTCATCTCGCCGATGCGGCGCAGGACATGGGGCAGGGCCGAGACCGGGATCGTGCCGTCCAGGCACATGTAATCGTTGATCTGGCCCATGGCGCCGAAGGCCGATTTGCGGCCCAGCCAGATGCGTCGCGCCTCATCCTCGTCCCGGGCCTCGCGTAGTTCCACCGGGTTGTGGCGGCGGGCGATTTCGGTGATGCGGGCCAGCTGTTCGTCGATCTCGGCCGGGCTGCCTTCGACCTCGATGATCAGCAGCGCCTCGCAATCGGGGTAACCGGCATGGGCGAAGGCCTCGCAGGCGCGGATGCAGGGGCGGTCCATGAACTCGATCGCCACGGGCAGGATGCCGGCCTTGATGATGTCGGACACGCAGGCGCCCGCCACTTCGTTCGAGGCATACCCCACCAGCACCGGCCGCGCGCCTTCGGGCTTGGGCAGGATGCGCAGGGTGGCTTCGGTCACGACGCCCAGCTGCCCCTCGCTGCCGCAGACCACGCCCAGCAGGTCCAGCCCCGCCGTTTCAGCCCAGGGGCCGCCCAGCGTCACCACCTCGCCCACCATGGTGACCAGCGTCACGCCCAGAAGGTTGTTGGTGGTCACCCCGTATTTCAGGCAATGCGCCCCGCCCGAGTTCATCGCCACATTGCCGGCAATCGCGCAGGCCAGCTGGCTGGAGGGGTCGGGGGCGTAGAAGAACCCCTCGGCCTCGACCGCGCCGGTCACCGACAGGTTGGTGCGCCCGGCCTCGACCCGGATGAAGCGGTTGTCATAATCGGTTTCCAGAACGGCATTCATCCGCGCAAGGCCCAGGATCACGCTGTCGGCCGTGGGCAAAGACCCGCCGGCAAGTGAGGTTCCGGCCCCGCGCGGCACCACCGGCACGCCGTTCTGGTGGCAGAAGCGCAGGACAGCCGCCACCTCGGCCGTGTTGCGCGGCAGGACGGCGGCCAGCGGCGGGCAGCGGTAGGCAGCCAGCGCATCGCATTCATAGGCCCGCGTCTCGGCCGGGTCGTCGATCACGGCATCGGCGGGCAGCAGCGCGCGCAGACCGGCCACGATCGCCGGGCGGCGCGACAGGACGGCGGATGAAGGCGGCGGCATATCCATGATGACCCTCCCGGTTGGTAAGGAAATATAACCAATAATCCGCAATGGCAAGCCACCTTTGGCCAGTCGGGGGACTTTCCGCCGCGCGCCCTTGGCCCTAGTCTGGGGCGATGAACGATCTGATCCATTTCGGCCCCCTGACCTTCGGCGATGCGCTGGCGCTGGCCCTGCTGGTGGCAAGCTGGCTGGTGCTGGGCTTCGTGATCGAACATCCGCCAGCCCGACACCCGTCGGTCAGCGCGATCATGCAAGAGTTCCGGCGCGACTGGATGCGGCAGTTCCTGACCCGCCAGCCGCGCATCTTCGACGCGACGATGATCGACAGCCTGCGTCAGGGCACGGCCTTCTTTGCCTCGGCCTCGATGATCGCCATCGGCGGCGGGGTGGCGCTGATGGGGAATGCCGGGGTTGCGGTCGGGCTGGCCGAGGATCTGACGCTGCCGGCCGATCCGGTGGCTTTCCAGATCCGCGTGCTGCCGGTGATCGCCTTTCTGGCCAATGCGCTTCTGAAATTCGTCTGGGCGCACCGGCTGTTCGGCTATTGCGCCATCCTGATGGCTGCCGTGCCGAACGATCCGGCGGCGCCCGACGCGATGGAGCGGGCGCTGCAGGCGGCCGAGGTGAACATTCATGCCGCCAAGAATTTCAATCGCGGTCTGCGGGCGATCTACTTTGCCCTTGGGGCGCTGGGCTGGCTTCTGGGGCCGATCGGGATGGTTGCGACGGTCACGATGGTTTCAGGCGTGCTGATCCGCCGCGAGTTCGCATCGCAATCGCGCGGGATCATGCTGCGCGGCTAGCCGGTCAGGCGCGGCGGCGGCGGCCTTCGGCCAGCCAGCCGGCCACCGCCAGACCTGCCGCAAGGATCAGCAGCAGCCAGCCCGGCACCAGCGGCGACACGCGCAGGTCTTCGGTCAGCCAGGCTTCGCGCGGGGTCAGCCCGATCCAGCCGCGCCCGGCGGCGGGGCGGCCTTCGCGCACTTCGCGCAGCGACGGCACGCCATCCTCAAGCCGCAGGATGCCGCCAAGACCGGCGGCAACGGCGGGTTCAAGGGCGGTGCCATCGGCCAGCGTTTCGACAAATTCACGCGGCGCGGCGGGACCAACGGCGATGACGCGCACCAGATCGCCCTGTTCCAGCCGGTAAAGGCCCAGACCCGGCGCCTGCCATTCGGCCTGCCAGCGCCCGGGGGTCTGCTGTTCCATCGGCAGGGTGACCACGCTGCCGTCAGGGGCGGTGATCTTGACCTCGCCGGGCGGTTCGGGTTTCAGCGTGCGGCGGGTGATCGTCAGCACATCGCCCTTGGCGGTGGCGCTGAGCGCCTCTTCCTCAAGCTCGGGTTCCTTCAGCATCCAGTGGGCCAGCCGCCGCAGAAGTTCCAACTGCGGGCCGCCGCCTTCATAGCCGCGGCCCCAAAGCCAGGCCTGATCAGAGGCCAGAACCGCCACCCGGCCCTGATCGACGCGGTCCAGCACCAGAAGCGGGCGGTCGCCGGGGCCCGACATGGCGATCTGCCCCCGGATCGGCCGCACCTCGACCAGACGGAACCAGCGGCCCCAGCCGCCTTCGGGGGCCAGCGCCTCAAGCCCCTCGGTCACCGGATGGCGGCGGCCCAGATCGGTCAGGGCGGGGCGGAAGCCGCCCTCGATCACCCGCGCGGTGGGTTCAACCGGCAGAATGGCCGACAGGGGTGACCGCCAGAGGCTGTCGACCTGCCCGAATTCCGGCCCCGCCGCCACCAGAACCGTGCCGCCGCCGCGGACGTAGTTCACCACGTTGTCGATGTATTCCATCGGCAGGATGCCCTGCATCCGGTAGCGGTCGAAGATGATCAGGTCGAACTCGTCGATCTTCTCGACGAACAACTCGCGCGTGGGGAAGGCGATCAGCGACAGTTCCTCGACCGGCACGCCGTCCTGCTTTTCGGGCGGGCGCAGGATGGTGAAATGCACCAGATCGACCGAGGGGTCGGATTTCAGCAGGTTGCGCCAGACCCGCTCGCCGGTATGCGGCTGGCCGGAAACCAGCAGCACCCGCAGCCGGTCGCGCACGCCGTTGATCTGCACCACGGCGGCGTTGTTGCGGTCGGTCAGTTCTCCTTCGATCCCCGCGACCGAGAATTGCAGCACGTTCTGCCCGGCATGGGGCAGGGTGACCGGCAGTTCCAGATCGGTGTTGGTGGGAACGGTGAAGGAAACCGGTTCCTCGGCATCGACGGCGATGGTCAGTTCCACCTGATCGCCCAGCCCGGCGGGCACTGCGCCCTGATCGTCGATGCGAAGGCGCAGCATGAATTCCTCGCCCAGAATGGCAAAGGCGGGCGCGTCCGAGATGATCAGCCGGCGGTCCCAGTCGGTTTCGCGGCCGGTCAGCAGCACATGCAGGGGGGCGGGCAGGCCGGGCGTCGCCTCAAGATCATGCACCCTGCCGTCGCTGATCAGGATGGCGCCGGCAATCCGCGCGCGGGGTTCGGCGGCGATGGCCTCGGCCAAAGCGGTCATGGCAAGGCTGCCCGCGTCATCCGGCCCGTCGCCGAAGCGGACGATGCGCAACTCGGTATTCTCCAGCGCGCCGACCGCCGCCGTCAGCCGCGCCACGGCCTCGGCGGTCTGTGCGGGCCGGTCGCCCAGTTTCTGCGAGGCGCTTTCATCGACCACCAGAATGACGATGTCGGTCAGGGGCTTGCGCTCTTCCTCCTGCAGGACGGGGTTCAAGAGCGCCGCCATCAGCGCCACCGCCGCCAGCGCGCGGAACGGCCAGCCCCGCAGCGACCGCCAGACCGCCAGCAGCACCAGAGCAAAGGCGATGCCGCCCAGAACCCACAACAGGGGCAGCGGCAGCAGCGGTTCAAAGATCACCGTCCGGCTCATTGCCCCAGCCTTTCCAGCAGCGCCGGCACATGGACCTGATCGGATTTGTAGTTGCCGGTCAGCACATGCATGATCACGTTGATGCCGAAGCGATAGCTGATCTCGCGCATCTGCTCGCCGGCATAGCCGCGGCCCACGGGGAACATCGGGCTGCCGTCGGGGTTGGTGGCCCAGGCCGCGGCCCAGTCATTGCCGCCGATGATCACCGGCGTCACCCCATCGTTCAGGTTACGGAAGGGCATGCCTTCTTCCTGCGCGGCGTCGGGGGGCGCGGCTTCGACCCAAAGGGTCGTGCCGTTGGACCGGCCGGGGAAATCCTGCAGAAGATAGAAGGCGCGGGTCAGCACATGGTCGGGCGGCACGGGTTCCAGCGGCGGAATGTCCAGCCCCGCCGCCAGGGCCTGCAGCGCCTGACCTTCGGGCGTGGCGCCGCTGCCGAAGCCTGCAATATCCCCGTCGCGGGTGTCGAACAGGATCATCCCGCCGGTGCGCAGGAAGCGGTTCAGCTTGGCATAGGCGGCGGGTGAGGGAAGGGGCTGATCGGGCGTCACGGGCCAGTAAAGGAAGGCGAAGAAGGCCAGATCGTCCTTCTCAAGATCCACGCCCATCGGCGGTTCAGGTTCGACCGAGGTGCGCATCCACAGCTGATCGCCCAGGCCGCGCAGGCCGGCTTCGGCCACGCGGTCAAGTTCTGCATTGCCGGTCAGCACATGGCCCAGGACCACGCCGCGCGTCGCTTCGATGGCGAAGGCATCGGCGGCGGGGTCGGGCGGCGGGGCATCCTGCGCGCGGCCCTCCTGCGG
>JACZKR010000396.1 GCA_014859945.1 Paracoccaceae bacterium
GGATGAGGGCGCCGGGGGGCGGGGTGCCTGTGCGCGAAGGGGATGTGGCCCATGGTCAGTCCCTCAGCAGGATGGCAGAGGCCGGATCGAAGGTGATCCAGACGCGGTCATACCAGTCAGGCTGCGCCTCGCCCCCGCGGCGGGCGTTGACGGCATGGACCGACAGAAGCTGGCCCGAGGGCAGGGTGACGCGGTAAAGGCTGTCCTTGCCGAAATAGGCGAGGTCCTTGACCTCACCCTGCAGCACGTTCTCGGCCTCGGGCGCCGCGCGGTGGATCGTCAGTTTCTCGGGGCGGATGGCCAGCGTCAGCTCTTCGCCCGCGACAAGGCCGGGGATGGCCTGAGCTGTCACCGTGGCGCCGAAGGCCGCAACCTCAATCCGCGCGGTGCCGCCGGTGACCTCGGCCACCTTCGCGGGATATTGCGAGATCGAGCCGAGGAAATTTGCCACGAAGCGGCTGGAGGGATGTTCATAGACATCCGAGGGCGCGCCGACCTGCCGGACCTGACCCTTGTCCATCACCGCGATGCGGTCGGCCAGCGTCATCGCCTCTTCCTGATCATGGGTCACGACGATGAAGGTGACGCCGGTGCGTTCCTGAATGCTCATCAGTTCGAACTGGGTATGTTCGCGCAGCTTCTTGTCCAGCGCGGCAAGGGGTTCGTCCAGCAGCAGAAGCTTCGGCTGCCGGGCCAGCGCCCGGGCCAGTGCCACCCGCTGGCGCTGGCCGCCGGAAATCTGGTGCGGTTTGCGCGCGGCAAAGGGGGTCAGCTGCACCAGCTCCAGCATCTCGCGCACGCGGTCGGCGCGCTGGGCGCGGGTCATGTCTTCGAATTTCAGGCCATAGGCCACGTTCTTTTCCACCGTCATGTGGGGGAAAAGTGCGTAGCTTTGGAACATCATATGGACCGGGCGTTCCCATGGGGGAACGCCCGTCATGTCCTGACCGTCCAGATAGATGCGGCCGGCGGTCGGGGTTTCGAAACCCGCCAGCATGCGCAGAAGCGTGGTCTTGCCGCAGCCCGAGCCGCCGAGAAGGGCGAAGATTTCGCCCTTGCCGATGGTCAGCGACACGTCGCGCACCGCCTCGAATGTGCCGAACCGTTTGGTGATGCCCTCGATTCGCAGGAAGGGCGTATCGGCCATGATCAGCCGCCCGTCTTGATCGTGGTCCAGATGCGGTTGATCTCGCGGTCCTGCTCTTCGGTCTGGGGCCGGGGCGTGTAAAGCCGGGCCAGCGTCGCCGCGTCGGGATAGACCGCCGGATCGGCGCTGATCGAGGGGTCGACCAGCGGCGTCGCCGCGGCATTGGCATTGGCGTAGCCCGTGTAGTCGGTGCAGGCGGCAATCACCTCGGGGCGCAGCATGAAGTCCAGGAAGACATGCGCGGGATCGACGTTCTTCGCATCGGCCGGAATGCACCAGTTGTCGAACCACGCCGGCGCCCCGGTTTTCGGGACGTGATAGGCCAGGTTGACCTCAAGCCCGGCCTCTTCGGCGCGGGTCTTGGCCACGCCGTAGTCGCCCGACCAGTTGTTGGCCACGCAAAGCTCACCCGTGGGCAGGGTGTTGAGGTAGTTCGAATTGTCGAAGGTGGTGACATAGGGGCGGATCGCCCCCAGCGCCTCGGCCATCTTGGCGTATTCGGCGGGGCCGGCGGCCGAGGCATCAAGGCCCAGATAGCTGAGGACCATGAAGCCCAGGTCGGTCGGGCTGTCGAGCAGCGAGATCCCGCAATCGGCCAGCTTCGCCGCGTTATCGGGGTTCAGAAGCGTGCCGAGGTCTTCCAGATCGGCGTCGGGGCCCAGCCGTTCCGCCACCAGATCAAGGTTCCAGGTGATCCCGACCGAGCCCCACATGTAGGGCACACCATACAGGTTGCCGGGGTCGAACCCCTCCATCACCTTCAGGATCGCCGGGTCAAGGTTGCCCCAGTTGGTCAGCCTGGCGCGGTCGGGCTTCTGATAGACGCCGGCGGTGATGAAGCGCGGCAGGCTCATCCCCGCCATCAGCACCACATCATAGCCCGAGGCGCCGGCCAGCATCTTGGCCTGCATTTCCTCGGACGAGGCGTAAAGGTCATAGACCACGCCGATGCCGGTTTCGGCCTGAAAATCATCCAGCGTGGTTTCGCCGATGTAGTCGGCCCAGTTGTACACGTTCACCGTGCCGGCCTGCGCCCATGAGGGGCGGACGAACGGCGTGGCCAGCGCGGTGGTGCCAAGGCCGAGAAGTGTCTGGCGTCGGGTCAGTCTCATGGCGTTCTCCCTGTTGCGCGTTGTTTTGAACTCAGGTTAGCCCCGGGATTCTGACTGGCAAATCAATTCGTCATTCCGCCGGGCCAATTCGGCCTCGGGCGGGGCTTCGGACAGCCGCAGCACCGGCATCAGGGCGCGCAGCCCGTCATGGTGGCGGCGCAGCCCGTATTCGAGGTCGGACAGGTGGAAGCCCTCGAAGGCGGCCGATTTCATCGACTCGTCCGACCAGATCGACAGCTGCTGATCCTCGGCCGAGGTGGCGCGGTCGATGCGGTAGGCCAGATAGCGGGCGATCCGGCTGGCGCGGTCTTCGCCCGGGCGGCGGTAGAGGCGGCCGGTCAGCCGGGTCAGGCCGGGGGTCAGGGGAATATCCTGATAGAACTGGATCGATTCCGGGGTGAAGGCGAAGACGGTGTTGGGGAACAGCCCGTAATAGGTCCAGGCCTTGCGCAGATGCGGCGGCAGGTCGGGGCGGTCGGGGGCGAGTTTCACATAATTCCGCACCGACCAGCCGCGCCCCGGCGCATCGCCGAACCAGCCGACCGAGAAGGAAAGGCCGTCTGACAGATGCAGGTCGCGGTAGGTGCGGCCGTAAAGTTCCTGCAGGCCGGGATGGGCAAGGGCGACGTGATAGCCTTCATTGTCCACGTCGCGCACCGATTTCCAGTTGACCGGCAGGTCGATGGACCAGCCCGGCACGGTGACCGGCAGCGCCTCATCCGTGCCGTAGGCCGCGAAATCGGCGGCGAAGGGGGCGAGAAGTTCGGCCACCGAAGGCTGCGGGCCGGGGGCAAAGCGCAGGAACAGGAAGCCGTGGAAAATCTCAAGCTCCACCGGCTTCAGGCCAAAGCGGCTGCGGTCCATGTCGCCGAAGCTTGATGGCCGGGCGGCGCCGCGCAGGGTGCCGTCCAGATTGTAAACCCAGCCGTGGAACGGGCAGACGATGGCGCCCTTGCACTGGCCCTTGTCGCCATCGACCACGCGCGCGCCGCGGTGGCGGCAGAGGTTGTGGAAGGCGCGCACCACGCCGTCCTGCCCGCGCATGATGACGGCGCGTTCGCCCAGCATGTCGAAGGACAGCCAGCTTCCCGGCGCCGGGATGTCGGCGACATGGCCGGCCACCTGCCAGTGGGTCAGGAACAGCTTTTCGCGTTCCAGCGCGAACTGCGCGGGCGAGGAATAGGCCCAGCCCGGCAGGCCGGCGCGGTCCCAGTCATTCGGGACAGGAAGGGTGGTATAGGGAAGGTCGGTCATGGCCGGTCCTCCATCTGGTTCATAAGCCATTGGTGAAAGCGGTGGATTTCATATTCCTCGGGCATCAGCCGCGCCCGGATGAAGGCGGGCGATGCCATGCCGCGCTGGTTCATCTCGGAAGCTTCGGCATCCTGCGCCAGCACGATCTTCGCAAAGGCCGCCACCCCGGCCGGATCAAAGCCGGGGCGGGCCAGCGTTTCGGGGGCGAAATGCCATTCGGCGATCAGCCGGGTCCGCGTGGCCGACAGGGGCACCAGCCGCACCGAGCGGACGTAATCGACATGGGCCACGACATAGGCGGTGGGCCAGAGGGTGACGAAGGTATAGCCCGCCTGCCGTTCGGCATCACTCAGGCCGGGGAAGGCGGGGGCGCAGGGCGCGCCGGTCAGCGTCCAGCTTTGGGCGCCGGGTTTCAGGTTCGGCCGCGCGGGGGTGTCGGGGGTCCAGTCGGCGGCCTCGGTCGGCCCCATGATGCCCCGGGCATAGATCGGCACCATGTCGCACAGTTCGGGGTGGATGCCCGGGCAGTGCAGGCATTCCGAGTAGTTTTCCCAGAAGGTCTTCCAGTTGCAGGCCAGTTCCGCCTCATGCCGGTGGCCGGTGACAAGGCCCGCCATCGGCCAGTTGTCCAGCACCGAAAGGGGCACATCGCCGCGCAGGGGCGGCGGGTTCGCGGCGGCCGACAGGAACAGGAACCCGGCCCAGACCTGTGCCGCCACGGGATGCAGCCCGTGGGCCGCCTTGTCGAAATCGGCGGTGGGCAGGGCATGGGCGGTGGAAACCAGCCGCCCGTCCTTTGCCGCATAGGCCCAGGCGTGGTAGGGGCAGGTGACCAGCTTGCCCAGGGGCTCCACCTCGGCCCGGCAAAGTTCGGACCCGCGGTGGCGGCAGCTGTTGTGAAAGGCCGAAACCGCGCCGTCCGCCATGCGGCAGACCACCACCTGCGCCGGCCCCACCGTGAAGCGGCGCATGGTGCCGGGGGCGAAATCGGCAAGCCGCCCGGCCATCACCCAGCCGCGGGAAAAGACCGTGGCCATCTCTTGCGCGAACCAGTCCTCGTCTAGATAGGCCGCGCGGGGCAGGCCTTCGGGGCAATGGTCCAGCCGGGGCGAGAGCGGGTGGCGTTCCATCAGAACCTCGCGGGCGGGGTGGCGCGGCGGCGGTCGGGGGCAAAGAACGGCCGGTCCACCACGCGGGCCCGCATCATCAGCTTGGCGTAATGCAGTTCCCGCAGGGCATAGATCTCGGCCCAGAGATTGCCGCCTGCCGCATGTTGCACCCGGACCTGCGCCAGCGCGATGCTTTTCTTCAGCACCGGCGACCAGCAGGCGCCGGTGATCACGCCGGCCTCGGTCTTCTGGTCATGGTAAAGGATGGCGCCGCCGGCTTCGATATTGCCGTCGATCTCCATCCCGACGAAGGCCCATTGCGGGCGGTGCGCCTTCAGCGCGCGGCGGCCGGTGAAATGGCCCTTCTCCCAGTCGATCAGCCAGCCCAGCCCCATTTCCACCGGGGTGCGCAGCCGGTCTTCGCGCACGCATTGCGGGGCGGGGGTGAAATCATAGCCGGTGATGATGAAGCCCGCCTCAAGCCGCGCCATGTTCAGCGCGTCTGACCCGATGGGCCGCAGCCCGTGCAGGGCGCCGGCGGCAAAGAGGTGGTCCCATAGCGGCAGCGCAAGGTCGGGCGTCGTCCACAGCTCATAGCCCAGATCGCCGGTGAACCCGGTGCGCGAGACCATCAGTTCGCCCCCCGCGAAGGCAAAGCGCGTCATGCGGAAGGGTTTCAGCGCCGAGACGTCAAATCCTGCCGCCGCCAGAACCGTGGCCGAGGTCGGGCCTTGCAGCGACAGGGCGGCAACCTCTTCGGTTTCCTCGGAAATCGCCACCTCAAAGCCCTGCGCGCTGTCCAGCAGCCAGGGCAGGTGGCGTTCCTGGCAGCACAGGCGGAAACGGTCGGGCGACAGGCGGAACAGCGTGCCGTCGTCGATCAGGTGGCCCGCGTCGTCGCACCAGACGGTGTAATGCACGCCGCCGGGGGTCAGCTTGGCGACGTTGCGCACGGTCAGGCGGTTCAGGTAATCCACCGCCTCCGGCCCCTCGATGCGGTATTTCACCATCGGGCACAGGTCATAGACCGTGGCGGCATTGCGGATGGCCGAATGCTCCATCGCCAGGTCTTCATAGGTCAGGACGCTGGCATAACCCGCCCATGGCCCCCAGCTGTGCATCCTGTTTGCCGCGGCGGTGCGCGGGTGGAAGGGGGTCTGCAGAAGCGGGGTTTCGTAATGCGTCAGCGCGTTCATGCCGGGGCCCTCATCATCGCTTCGGCGGCGTTCCAGCCGGCCGTGCCCGAAATGCCGCCGCCCGGATGGCAACCGGCCGAGCCCATCCACAGCCCGGCGATCGGACCGGCATATTGGGCAAGGCCGGGCAGGGGGCGCAGGAACAGCATCTGCTCGACGCTAAGCTCTCCGGCATGCCAGTTGCCGCCGGGCAGGCCCCAGCGCGCCTGAATGTCGTAGGGCATCAAGAGGTCGGCCGCCGCGACCAGATCGCGGATGCCGGGGGCGTGGGATTCGAGCTGGCGAAGGCAGGTCTCCAGCAGCGCGGCGCGGGCGGCGTCGGGGTCATCGGGCGCGTGCGGGGCGAACTGCACCACGGCGGACAGCAGGTGCTTGCCTTCGGGCGCATGGCCCGGACCGAAGGCCGAGGGGATCAGCACCTCCATCACCGGGGCGTCGGGGGTGCGGCCGTATTTCACCGGGTTGAAGGCGCGTTCGACATGCTCTTCGCTTGGCGCGATCAGAAGCCGGCTGCGCAGGTCGGCGCCGCGGAAATCGGGCGGGCCGTTCAGCGCCAGATGCAGCTTGGCCACCCCGCCGCGTGCCTTCTGATGGCGGGCGCGGGTGACAAGGCCCGCGTCCAGATGGCGGGGGCCGACCAGTTGCAGAAGCGTGGTCTTGGGCGAAAGCGTGGACAGGACCAGCGGCGCGCGCAACTCTTCTCCATCCGCCAGCACCACGCCGGCGGCGCGGTCACCTTCGACCAGCAGGCGGGCGACGGGGGCGTTGCAGCGCAGGGTGATGCCCTTTGCCTCTGTCGCCGCGACCATGGCGGCGGCCAGCGCCCCCATGCCGCCCACGGGCAGGCCGATGGCGCCCTGCACCCCGGCGGTGCCGCCCGACAGCCGGTCAAGCCACAGCAGCAGCGAATTGGGCGAACGGGGGGCAAGCCAGCTGCCCAAGGTCGCATCAAAGGCCAGCGCGCCTTTCAGCAGCGGGTCGGAAAGTTCGTCATTCAGGGCGTCATGCACATTGGTCAGGAACATCCGCAGAAGCTCGCGGAATTCGGCCTTGCCCATCATCCGGGCCTTCAGGCCGATCATGGCCAGCTTCATCATCGGGTTGCCGGCGTTCTTTGCCAGACGCGGCGGCGGCATCTGGCGCAGGGGGGCCAGAACGGCGGCAAAGCGCATCAGCCGCGCGCGCAGCGCAGCCCAGGCCTGACGGTCCGCCTCGGGCAGGGGGCCAGAGATTCGCGCCGCCGCCGGGCCGTCCAGCCGCAGATGGGCGCCGGTTTCCGACAGCGCGGTGGTGGCAAGGTTCGCCTCGGCCCAGGTCAGGCCATGGCGCGAAAGCTCCATCGCCTTTTCCACCCTCGGGTCAAGGTTCAGCGACAGATGCGCCAGAGGTTGCGGCGCGAAGCCATCGGCCAGGGGCACCAGTGCCGCCGCGCCGCCGCCCGCCTGTGCGGCGGCCTCCAGCAGCAGCACCTTGCGGCCGGCCG
>JACZKR010000397.1 GCA_014859945.1 Paracoccaceae bacterium
GGTGCGGTGTGGGGGAGAACAGGCAGGCATGAGCGGCTATCCGACAAGTTTCGACAAGGAAGACCTTCTGAAATGCGCGCGCGGAGAGCTTTTCGGCCCCGGCAATGCGCAGCTTCCTGCGCCGCCGATGCTGATGATGGACCGCATCACCCAGATTTCCGGCGATGGCGGGCTGCACGGCAAGGGCCATGTGGTGGCCGAGTTCGACATCACGCCGGACCTGTGGTTCTTTGAATGCCACTTCCCCGGCAACCCGATCATGCCCGGCTGCCTTGGCCTTGACGGCCTCTGGCAGCTGACCGGCTTCAACCTGGGCTGGCGCGGCTGGCAGGGCCGCGGCTATGCGCTGGGGGTGGGCGAGGTGAAGCTGACCGGCATGGTGCGCCCCGACCGCAGGATGCTGACCTACAAGGTGGATTTCACCAAGGCCATCCAGACCCGCCGCCTGACCATGGGCGTCGCCGACGGCATCGTCGAAGCCGACGGCGAGGTGATCTATCAGGTCAAGGACATGAAGGTCGCGCTGAGCGAGTCGTAGATTGTCGTATGCCGGCCGGACGGACTTGTTTTGACGCCTGTTCTTACGGGGCTAACAACTGAAGTTTCACGAGCGCAGATACACGGTTCATGCCTTTCTGATCGAAGCCGAAGCCGCAAAGCCTTCTGAGCGAGAGTTCAGCCCTCTTCCTTGCCCGGAATCAAGGGCGCAAGCCCGCCGGGCAGCGCCCGACCGCCCCCTCGGGCCGGCGCTTCTGCGGCGTTTCCAGCAGAACTTCGGTGGGGTTGGCCGCACCATAAACCGCCCAAGGCCGCCCGAGTATGCGCCCACCCGGCGGTCAGGCGCTGCCCTCTGTTGCGGACACCCAACCTGCTTGCCCCCCCTCCCCCTGTGCCCTAAACAGGCTTTAGCTTTTCAGGGAGGCCCCCATGCGTCGTGTCGTCATTACCGGGATCGGCATCATCTCGCCCATCGGCAACAATGCGGCCGAGGTCGAGGCGTCGCTGCGGGCGGGCCGGTCGGGCATCGTCTTTGCCCCCGAATATGCCGAACACGGTTTCCGCAGCCAGGTCCACGGCATGCCGCAGATCGTGCTGGAAGACCACATCGACAAGCGCAACCTGCGCTTCATGGGGCCGGGGGCGGCCTACAACTTCCTTGCCATGGAACAGGCCATCGCCGACAGCGGCCTTGAGGAGAAAGACGTCTCGAACGAACGCTCGGGCCTGATCATGGGGTCGGGCGGGCCTTCGACGTCGAACTTCTTCGTGGCCTTCGACACGGTGATCAACAAGGGCGCGCCCAAGCGGATGGGGCCCTTCATGGTCACCCGCTGCATGTCGTCCACCAACTCGGCCTGCCTCGCCACGCCCTTCAAGATCAAGGGCGTCAACTATTCGATCACCTCGGCCTGCTCGACCAGCGCGCACTGCATCGGCAACGGCGTCGAACTGATCCAGATGGGCAAGCAGGACATCGTCTTTGCCGGCGGCGGCGAGGAACTGGACTGGACGCTGTCGTGCCTCTTCGACGCGATGGGCGCCATGTCGTCGAAGTACAACGACGCCCCGGCGACGGCCAGCCGCACCTATGACGCCACGCGCGACGGCTTCGTCATCGCCGGCGGCGGCGGCGTGGTGGTGCTTGAGGAACTGTCGCACGCCCTTGCACGCGGCGCGAAGATCTACGGCGAGGTCACCGGCTACGGCGCCACCTCGGACGGCTATGACATGGTGGCGCCCTCGGGCGAAGGCGGCGAACGCTCGATGCGGCTGGCGATGGCAACCCTGCCGGAAGGCCGCAAGATCGACTACATCAACAGCCACGGCACCTCGACCCCGGTCGGCGACGTGACCGAGATGGAGGCGATCCGCCGCGTCTTCGGCCGGGGCCATACCCCGCCCGTCGCCTCGACCAAGTCGCTGACCGGCCATTCCCTGGGTGCCACCGGCGTGCATGAGGCGATTTATTCCCTGATCATGATGCAGAAGGGCTTCATCGCCGCTTCGGCCAACATCACCACGCTGGACCCGGCGCTGGACCCCGGCGAGATCGTGCAGGAACTGCGCGAGGGCGTCGAGATTGACGGCGTCCTGTCGAATTCCTTCGGCTTCGGCGGCACCAATGCCACCCTGGTCATGAGCAAATATCTCGGCTGATTTTCAGTAATCCATTTCGGAGGTGGCCCATGGCCGATCTGATGAAGGGCAAGCGCGGGCTGGTCATGGGGGTCGCCAATGACCGCTCGATCGCCTGGGGTATCGCGCGGGCATTGCATGATGAAGGGGCGGAACTGGCCTTTTCCTATCAGGGCGACGCTTTCGGCAAGCGGGTTGAACCGCTGGCCGCCAGCGTCGGCAGCGATTTTCTGGTCGATGTCGATGTGACGAATGACGACAGCCTGGACGCCTGCTTCGCTGCGCTGAAGGACCGCTGGGGCACGATGGACTTTCTGGTCCATGCCATCGCCTATTCCGACAAGAACGAACTGACCGGCCGGTTCATCAACACCAGCCGGGGGAACTTTGCCAATTCCCTTTCGATCTCGTGCTTTTCCTTCATCGACGTCAGCCGCCGCGCGGCCGAGCTGATGCCCGAAGGCGGCAGCCTGATCACCCTGACCTATGCCGGGTCGAACCGGGTGACGCCGAATTACAACGTGATGGGCGTGGCCAAGGCGGCGCTGGAAAGCGCCACGCGCTATCTGGCCAATGACCTGGGCCCGCAGAAGGTGCGGGTCAATGCCATCTCGCCCGGCCCGATGAAAACGCTGGCCGGCGCGGCCATCGGCGGCGCCCGCGCCACCTTCCGCCATACCGAGGCCAACAGCCCGATGCGCCAGAACGCCACGCTTGAGGCAATCGGCGGCACCGCCGTCTGGCTGTGTTCGGATTACGGCGCCTGCACCACGGGCGAAGTGGTGCATGTCGATTGCGGCTTCCACGTTCTGGGCATGCCGCAGCAGGAAAACCTGTAGCCTTTCGGGACCAGCGAATTTTCGGCGAAAATTCGTTGCCCCGCCCGCCCGGCCGGCGCAGGCCCGGCCGCCGCATCAGGCTCTGCTTGCCAGCGCCCGGACGAAAGCTCATGCTGCCGGGATCAGGAGGCCCCATGACCCGCCAGATTTTCGTCAACCTTCCCGTAGCCGACCTGCCCCGCGCGCGCGCTTTCTATCAGGCGCTGGGATTCACCATCGACGATCAGTTTTCCGGCGACAGCGGCGCCTGCGTCGTGATCTCCGACGCGATCTCGGTGATGATCCTGACCCATGGCCAGTTTCGCGACCTGTCGCCGCGGCCGCTGGTCGATCCCCGGCAGGGGGCGACGGCGCTGATTTCGCTGACCTGCGACAGCCGGGCCGAGGTGGATGCGCTTTGCGAAGCGGCCAAGGCCGCCGGCGGGGCCGATGCCCACCCGCCCGAGGATCTGGGGTTCATGTATTCGCGGGCCCTCCACGACCCCGACGGCAATGGCTTCGGGCTGTTCTGGATCAACCCGGAACCTGCCGGGGGCTGATCCCGCGGGATCAGACCAGTTCGACCCGGTAGCTTTCGATCACCGTATTGGCCAGAAGCTTTTCGCACATGGCCTTGACCGCGGCTTCGGCGGCGGCGGCATCGGTTTCGGCCAGGTCCAGCTCGATCACCTTGCCCTGACGCACGCCGTTGACCCCCTGAAAGCCCAGCGTGCCAAGGGCGTGGCGCACGGCCTCGCCCTGCACATCCAGAACGCCGGTTTTCAGCATGACGGTGACACGGGCTTTCATCGGATTCTCCGCTTCGGTCGGGGGCGCCAACTGGCTTTGCCGCCCCTTAGCGCCCCGCCCCCGCAGGGGCAAGGCCTAGTTGATCAGCGTGGGCTTCGTCGTATGCGTGACGTTCGAGGGCAGCACCCCCAGACGCCGCGCCAGTTCGGTGTAAACATCGGCCAAAGGCCCCGGTTCGGCACCGGCGGCGCCGGCCGCCTCGCGCTCGGCCGCGGCGCGCACATCCCACAGCCGGCAGGAATCGGGGCTGATCTCATCGGCCACGATCAGCCGCATGAAATCGCCTTCCCAGATGCGGCCCACCTCGATGCGGAAATCGGCCAGCCGGATGCCGACGCCCATCATCACGCCCGACAGAAAGTCATTCACCCGCAGCGCCAGCGCCACGATATCATCCAGATCCTGCTGGTTGGCCCAGCCGAAGGCGATGATATGCTCTTCCGACACCATCGGAGAGCTGAGCCGTTCGTCCTTGTAGTAATATTCGACGATCGGGCGCGGCAGCGGCGTGCCTTCGGGAATGCCCAGCCGCGACGACAGCTCACCGGCGGCGAAGTTGCGCACCACCACTTCCAGCGGGATGATCTCGGCCATGCGGACCAGCTGTTCGCGCATGTTCAGGCGGCGGATGAAATGCGTGGGCACGCCGATGGAATTCAGGCCGGCCATGAAGAATTCCGACAGCCGGTTGTTCAGCACGCCCTTGCCTTCCACGGCGGCAGGCTGCGATTCGGTGGCGGTCTGCGCGCCGTCGTCCTTGAAATACTGGATCAACGTGCCCGGCTCGGGACCCTCGTAAAGGATCTTGGCCTTGCCCTCGTAAACCTTCTTCCTGCGCGCCATGGACGATTGCCTTTTGCCAATGGAAAACGGGGCGGCGGAAGCCACCCCATCCCTTTGGGCCGGCTATAAGCGGACCCCGTCGCAGACGCAACCCGCGCGTGACGAATCCCCCCGCCCGGCGCAGACTGGCAGGGCAAGGGGGGGGGCGGATGGGGCGCGAGGCGACGGGTGAGATTTCCTTCGGCGGTCAGTCGGGGCCGGGCAAGCTGCTGCTTGAGGCGGCAGAGGTCATCGTCCGCGGCACCCTGCGCCTGCGCCTGCCCCGCAGCGCGCTGACGGGCTGGCAGGCGGATGAGGATGGCACGGTTCTGGTGCTGAACACCGCCCAAGGCGCCTTGCGCGCAAGGCTGGGCGCGCCTGAGGTCGCGGCCTGGCTCAAGGCGCTGGACCGCCCACCGCCCGGCCTTGCGCAGAAGCTGGGCCTCGCGCCCGACCGTCCTGCCTGGGTCATTGGCCCGGTCACTGATGCCGCCCTTGCGGCGGCGCTGGAGGGCGCGCGCACCGCCACCCCCGCCGGCGCCGCGCTGGCCCTTGCCGAACTGCCGGACGAGGCGGCACTGGATGCCGCCCTTGCCG
>JACZKR010000398.1 GCA_014859945.1 Paracoccaceae bacterium
GGGCAGGGGCGCCTTCAGCATCTGGCGGATGACGCCGGGGGCGGCGGCGAGGATCGTGGCATCGAAGCGCTTCATCAGAAGCGGCAGCTGCGCCGGTGTGACGCCCGCCCCGGGGATCAGCGCGGTCGCGCCGCAAACCCAGGGGTCCAGAAGGCCGGTGCCCAAAGTGAAGGTCCAGTTGAAGGCGCCGGCATGCAGCAGGCGGTCGCCCTCGGCCAGCCCCTCCCAGCCCTGATGCATCATCCCCCGCGCCCAAAGCGCGCGATGGGCATGGGCCACCGCCATCGGCTGCCCCGACGTGCCCGACGTGAAGACCACATAGGCCAGACGGTCCGGGTCGCCCATGGCATAGGCGCAGGGCGGCAGGGCTTCCATCGCCAGCACATCGGCGCCGCTCAGCCGCGGGGCGGGATGGTCGGGCGGGGCCAGACCGTCCTCGACCGCGATCAGGCGGGGGCCGATACGGTGGGCCAGCCGCGCGGCCTCACCCGCCGTCAGCGCGGCGGATGTAGGCACCGGCACCAGACCGGCCGCGATAGCGCCGAGAAACAACACCGGGAAGGCCGGCGTATTGCCCAGCCGCAGCATCACCCGGTCGCCGGGTTCCAGCCCCATGGCCAGAAGACCGGTGCCGCAGCCGCGCACCGCCGCCTCAAGCCTGGCGAAGCTCCACCGTTCCGCACCCTGCGGCCGGATCACCTGCAGGGCCGAACGTTCGGCCAGCCGCCCGGCAAGGTGCAGCGCATGGGCCGTCAGGTTGAACGGCGCGGGGCAGGGCGGATGGGTGGTCATATGCCGTGCCTAGCCCCGCGCCCGCAGCGTTGCAAGGTGGGCAACCGTGCATCAGGGCGCAGGTCGCCCGCCGTCCCTGCACCGGGGGCGGCCACCCGGGCCGAAGTCGCGCGCCGAATCTTGCTTGCCCGCCCGCATCTGCTAAGCGTGGCGCATGAGCAGCGATCCCAAGCGCCTGATCCGCATCGCCCGCGAAAGCGGAGCGGCCCCCGCCGTCGAGCCCGTCGATCTGGGCCAGCGCGTGCGCGAGTTGCGCAAGGCCAAGGGCTGGACGCTGGAACAGGCGGCGGGGCAGGCGGGGCTGGCGCGCTCGACGCTTTCGAAGATCGAGAACGGCCAGATGTCACCCACCTAT
Organism: Paracoccaceae bacterium; assembly: GCA_014859945.1. Lineage (GTDB taxonomy): Bacteria > Pseudomonadota > Alphaproteobacteria > Rhodobacterales > Rhodobacteraceae > Fuscibacter. Next base: position 1,148 of record JACZKR010000398.1, read on the forward strand.
GACGCGCTGAAAAAGCTGGCGCAGGGCATGGGCATGTCGGTGCCGCAGCTGTTTACCCCGCCGTCGAAGGCGCAGGTTTCGGGCCGCATCTCGGTGACGAAATCGGGCGAGGGGCAGGCCCACGCCACCACGACCTATGAGCATGAGCTTCTGGCCGGCGCCCTGACGCGCAAGCAGATGCTGCCCTACCGCGCCACGATCCGCGCCCGCAGCATGGAGGAATTCGGCGGCTGGGTGCGCCATGACGGCGAGGAATTCCTTTACGTCCTGACCGGGGTGGTGCGGCTGTTCACCGAGTTTTACGAGCCGGTCGATCTGCGGCGCGGCGACAGCGCCTATTACGACGCCTCGATGGGGCACAACGTGATCTCGGTCTCGGACGACGATGCGACGATCCTGTGGGTGACGTCGCTGGTCTGAGCGGGGCATTCGGTCACGGTGACCGGACGGGGCGCCCGGCATAGGGTGATCCGGCC
>JACZKR010000399.1 GCA_014859945.1 Paracoccaceae bacterium
GGTTATGAACGGCCCGGTCCAAAGTCACCGCCAAACCCGCCCGGGCGGGCGGCTGTGCCGGTGGCGGTGGCGCATCGGCCACACGGTTGCAGGCCGGGGTCTGCCGCGCTAAGCCCTTGGGGAAGCCATCCGCAGGACTGCCATGAACAGCCACGCCCCCGTCGATCCCGCCCGGCTGACCGCCGATCTGATCCGCTGCGCCTCGGTCACCCCGGTTGAGGGCGGGGCGCTGCAGCTGTTGGAAAAGGTGCTGTCCGCCGCCGGATTTGCCTGCACCCGGGTGGACCGGGGCGGGGTGGCCAACCTCTTCGCCCGCTGGGGCCTGCAGGGCGCCAACCGCAGCTTCGGCTTCAACGGCCATACCGACGTGGTGCCAGTGGGCGACCTGTCGGCCTGGACGCATGACCCCTTCGGCGCCGAAGTGGTCGATGGCTGGATGTATGGCCGCGGCGCCACCGACATGAAATCGGGCGTTGCCGCCTTCGCCGCCGCCGCCATCGACTTTGTCCGCACCACCCCGCCCGATGGCGCCGTGATCCTGACCATCACCGGCGATGAGGAAGGCGACGCCCAGCACGGCACGACCGCGCTGCTGGACTGGATGGCCGCCAACGGCGAACGGATGACCCACTGCCTTGTTGGCGAACCCACCTGCCCGAACGAGATGGGCGAGATGATGAAGATCGGCCGCCGCGGCTCGATGACCTGCTGGTTCACCGCCACCGGTGTGCAGGGCCATTCGGCCTATCCCCACCGCGCAAACAACCCGATGTCGGCGCTGGTCCGGCTGCTTTCGCGGCTGGAGGAGGCGCCGCTGGATCAGGGCACGCCGCATTTCGATGCCTCGACCCTTGCGATCACCACCATCGACTGCGGCAATCCGGCGAACAACGTGATCCCGGCCCGGGGCACGGCCACGGTGAACATCCGCTTCAATGACCTGCATACCGGGCAGGGCCTGTGCGACTGGCTGCGCGGCCAAGCCGATGCGGTGCAGGCCGAAACCGGGGTGCGGATCGACACGCGGTTCCAGATTTCCGGCGAAAGCTTCCTGACCCCGCCGGGCGAATTGTCGGACCTGATCGCCGATGCGGTGCAGGCCGAAACCGGCCGCCGCCCCGAAGCCTCGACCTCGGGCGGCACCTCGGATGCGCGCTTTGTCAGGTACCACTGCCCGGTGGTGGAATTCGGTCTGGTTGGCAAGACCATGCATCAGGTCGACGAACGGGTCGAAGTCGCGCAAATCCATCAGCTTAAGGCGATCTACGGCCGCATCCTGCGGGACTATTTCGCCTGATCGCCCCTCCGCCCAAGCGGGCGTGTTCAGGCCGCAAAGCCAGATACATCGAGAATCGCGATTAAAAATCGGCGATTATCCATGAATTTCAGAAGCGAAGTTCAGCAAGCGCAGCTTTCCCAGCCATGTCAGGGGCGCCGCCTGGCTGGCCGAGCTTGCAAAGCTGAACGAGGGCACCTGCAAGGACGCGCCGATCGACTCGCGCGAGTTCCGCACCTCTCCCGAGGTGACGCAGGCGCTGATGTCCGGCGGGATCGACGCGCAGATTGAAGATTCCGCGGTTCTGGCCTCTGCTGCCCGGATGCTGGGCGGGAAGGTGAAGGTGACCACGACCGAGAATTTCTATCCCGTCGTCGTGGGGCTTGGCGTGAAGAAGGGCAATGCCGCGCTTGCCGCCGCCATCCGGTCGGCACTGGCCGACATGGAGGCGAGCGGTTTCTACCCCGCGCTTCTGGCCCGCTACGGGGTATCCCGGCCCACGGAAGCAGAGTTCAACGCCGCCATCGGCGAATGATCCCGGTTCGGGGGGCCTGCACGGGCCCCCATCCTGTGCGGAGGCACCATGACGCTTGACTGGACCTATCTTTTCTCACTGGCCGGAAACCGCGATTTCTGGGCGGCATCGCTTCTGGTGGCCTGGCTCAGCATCCTGAGCTGGGTATTCGGCAGGGTGCTGAGCTTTGGCATGGCCCTGGCGCGATCTTCCGGCCCCGGCTGGGCGCGCGGCGCGGCGGCGACCTATATCTGGTTCTTCCGCAGCCTGCCGCTTCTGGTGATGCTGACCTGCCACGGGATCAAGGCCGCCTTCGGCTCTGCCCCGGACAAGCGCCTTTGCCCACCATCTGGCCGTAAAGTGCCGCGGGAAGCGCGCGCTGCGCCCGGAAGGGGCGGCGAAGGCCGTAAACCGGCGGTATAAACCGGCCCCTCCACCCTGTGGTTGAGGGCCCTCGGACCCGGTTTTATTGTGCGTTTTCGGCGCAGGGTGCCTTGCTGGCGGGATCGTCCACCGCCTCAGCCAGCAGGTTTGCCATGCCCGTTCCGAACACCAAGGTCTTTCTGAACTCTGCCATCCTCGCCGAGGGTGGCTATACGCTGACGCCGAATGCGCCGGGGGATCTGACCTCGACGCTGGCACCGGCGCCGGCGACGGGATGGGTGGCTTCGGTCGGTGACCTGAACGGCGACGGCGTCGCGGATGTGGCGGTTGGCGCCGCCGGCGATGACGACAAGGCCGCCGAGGCGGGCCGCATCTATGCCATGCTGGGGGCGCCGACCGCGGGCAGCACCGTCGGGCTGGCCGATGGCGTTCTGGGGCAGGTGGAAACCTGGATCATCGACGGGGTGAATGCGGGCGATATGGCGGGTTTTGCCATCGCCGGCAGCGCCGACATGAATGCCGACGGCCGGGGTGAGCTGCTGATCGGCGCGCCCGGCATGGCGCGCGGGGCGGCGGCGGATGCGGGGGCGGCCTTTGTCGCCTTCGGGC
>JACZKR010000400.1 GCA_014859945.1 Paracoccaceae bacterium
GCAGCAGGCCGCCGGTGCGGTCCTGCGCCAGCGCCAGAAGCCGCAGGGCGGTCGCCGGGTCGGGCACTTCGAGCAGGGCGGTCGCCACCGAGGCGGGGCGGGGGAACAGCCGCAGGCTGGCGGCGGTGATCAGGCCCAGCGTGCCTTCGGAACCGATCAGCAGGTGGCGCAGGTCATAGCCGGCATTGTCCTTGCGCAGCCGCTTCAGCCCGTGGAAGACCTGACCGTCGGGCAACACCGCCTCGACCCCCAGACACAGGTCGCGGGCATTGCCATAGCGCAGCACCGCGACGCCGCCGGCATTGGTGGCCAGCAGCCCGCCGATCCGCGCCGATCCTTCCGAGGCCAGCGACAGCGGAAAAAGCCGCCCGGCCTGCGCGGCATGGTCCTGCGCGGTGGCAAGGATCATCCCGGCCTCAACCGTCATGGCGCCCTCATCAGGCCAGAGGCCGCGCAGCGCGGTCATGCGTTCCAGCGAGATCAGCAGGGGCGCGGGGCCGTCGGACAGGACCTGCCCGCCGACCAGCCCGGTGCCGCCGCCAAGGGGCACAAGGCCCACCCGCGCGCCGGCGCAGGCGCGGACGATCTGAGCCGCCTCATCGGTGCTGCGGGGCAGGGCGACGGCGCCGGCGCGGCCCGTCCAGCGGCCGCGCGGTTCCTCCAGATGGCGCGGTTCGGGCGGGCGCAGGGTGTCGGGCGGCAGAAGGCCCTCAAGCGCGGTCAGAAAGGCGGAATCGGCGGGGTTCGGCATCGGCGGCTCCTCTGGCTTCCGTGATAGGGCCTTGGCGCGGCGATGGGTAGGGCTCAGGGCAGAAGCGCGGGGCTGAGGACGACGATGGTCGGCCGGGCGGGCAGGCGGGCGCGCGAAACCTCGATCTCGGGCAGACCGGTTTCGACCACGTCGAAGCGCGGGGCGGCGCGGGCAAGGAAGACCTCGAGCGAGCGGCCCGAGAACCAGTGCATCGGCAGGATCAGCCGCGCGCGCAGGTCGGTGATGACGCCGGCCATCGTGTCGATGTCCATGGTATAGCCGCCGTCCACCGGCACCATTACCACATCGACCCGGCCGATGGCGGCGCGCTGCGCCTCGGACAGCGGCTGATGCAGATGGCCGAGATGCGCGATGCAGAGGCCCGCGACCTCAAACAGAAAGATCGAGTTGCCGTTGGCCCGGGCGCCTTCGCCGAAGGGGCCGCGCAGGTCGGAGGTGACGTTGCGCACCAGAAGATCGCCCAGATCCAGCGTGATCCGGGCGGGCTGGCCGGCCGGACCCCAGCCGCGCAGGACATGGGGAATGCGCGGGTCGGGATGGTCGGTGTAATGGGTGTCGTGGGCGTTGTTCATCGTCACCACGTCGGGCACCACATCGGGGTTGCCGATATAGCCAGTGTAATCGGTCACCACGAGCCGGCCGTCCGGGGTTTCCAGCGCAAAGCTGGCGTGGCCCAGAAAGCGCAGGCGGACGGTGTCCTGCTCCAGCCGGTCCCCGAAGGCGGCGGGCAGGATGCGGGCCGGAGCTTCGGCCAGGGCAATGCAGGCCGACTGCATCTGCGCGGCGGCGGGGCTGGTCAGGGCAAGGAAGGCGGCAAGGCAGAGGCGCATCGGTTGCTCCGGTTCCTGACGGAAGGCTAGGCGATGGGCGCGGCCGGTAAAGTCGCAAATGCGTGATGGCGGGCGCGTGATGGCCGACCCCGGGGGGCTTCGCGCCCATCGCCTAGCCTTCCGTC
>JACZKR010000052.1 GCA_014859945.1 Paracoccaceae bacterium
CCTTGAAGGCTATCTGCAACCCGCCCCGGCCCCCGGCCGCGCCACCGCCTGAGCGCCCCCTCGGTGGCCTCGCGGGCGCCAGTCTGCAAGCAGAAATTTTAAGCTTGAAATTATTTGCCGCCGATGGCAGTTTTCCCTTCAAAGGGGAGGAACCGATGCTGGGACCGTCAGGCCATTCCGACAGCTTCACCCGCGACCGTCTGCCGCCCGAAGCCGCGCAGCCCGCCTTTCTGCTGGATGGGTTCGACTATCCCGACTGGCTGAACATCGGCGTCGAACTGACCGACCGCATGGTCGAAAAGGGCTTCGGCGACCATGTGGCGCTGATCGGCAATGGCCGCGTACGGACGTACAAGGAGCTGACCGACTGGTCGAACCGGATTGCTCATGCTTTGGTTGAAGATTACGGTGTAAAACCCGGAAATCGCGTGATGATCCGGTCTGCGAACAACCCGGCGATGGTGGCCTGCTGGCTGGCAGCCACCAAGGCGGGCGCGGTTGTGGTCAACACCATGCCCATGCTGCGGGCGGGCGAACTGGGCCAGATCGTGGACAAGGCCGAGATCGGCCTTGCGCTGTGTGACACTCGCCTGATGGATGAGATCGAGGCTTGTGAGCGCGCCTCGCGCCACCTGCACCGGGTGGTGGGCTTTGACGGCACGGCCAATCACGAGGCCGAGCTTGACCGCGCCGCGCTGGGCAAGCCCGTGCGCTTTCAGGCCGCCCGCACCGGGCGCGATGACGTGGCGCTTCTGGGCTTCACCTCGGGCACCACGGGCGAGCCCAAGGCCACCATGCACTTTCACCGCGACCTGCTGATCATCGCCGACGGCTATGCGCGCGAAGTGCTGCAGGTCACGCCCGAGGATGTCTTCGTCGGCTCCCCGCCGCTGGCCTTCACCTTTGGACTTGGCGGGCTTGCGGTCTTTCCGCTGCGTTTCGGGGCGGCAGCGGCGCTGCTGGAACAGGCCAGCCCGCCGAACATGATCGAACTGATCCAGAAATACCGCGCCACCGTCTGCTTTACCGCGCCCACCGCCTACCGCGTGATGCTGAAGGCGATGGACGAGGGGGCCGACCTGTCTTCGCTGCGCGCGGCCGTCAGTGCCGGCGAAACCCTGCCGGCCCCGGTCTATGAGGAGTGGATGCAGAAGACCGGCAAGCCGATGCTCGATGGCATCGGCGCGACCGAGATGCTGCATATCTTCCTGACCAACCGCTTTGACGACCACCGCCCGGGCTGCACCGGCCGGCCGGTGACCGGCTATCAGGCGCGGATCGTCGGCCCCGACATGGCCGAACTGCCGCGCGGCGAGGTGGGCCGTCTGGCGGTGCGCGGCCCGACCGGCTGCCGCTATCTGGCCGACAAGCGGCAGGGCAACTATGTGAAGGACGGCTGGAACCTGACCGGCGACAGCTTCTGGCAGGACGACGAGGGGCGCTTTCACTTCGCGGCCCGGTCCGACGACATGATCATCAGCGCCGGCTACAACATCGCGGGGCCAGAGGTTGAGGCGGCGCTTCTCTCGCATCCGGCGGTGCTGGAAAGCGCGGTCATCGGCGTGCCCGACACCGAGCGCGGCCAGATCGTCGAGGCGCATGTCGTGCTGGCCCCCGGCCATGATCCCGATCCCGACATGGTCAAGATCCTGCAGAACCACGTCAAAATGACCATCGCCCCCTACAAGTATCCGCGCCGCATCATCTTTACCGATGCCCTGCCCAAGACGCAGACCGGCAAGATTCAGCGCTTCCGCCTGCGGACCTAGACCGCCGCGCCCCCGACACGACCGGAGTTTCCATGCCCGAGGTTTTCATCTGCGACTACATCCGGACGCCTGTCGGGCGTTATGGCGGGGCGTTGTCTTCGGTGCGCACGGATGATCTTGCGGCGGTGCCGTTGCGGGCGCTGGTGGCGCGGAATGCGGGGGTGGACTGGGAAGCGGTGGACGATGTGACCCTCGGCTGCGCCAATCAGGCGGGTGAGGACAACCGCAACGTCGCCCGCATGGCGGTGCTTCTGGCCGGGCTGCCGGTGGGGGTTGGCGGCACCACGGTCAACCGGCTCTGCGGCTCAGGCATGGATGCGGTTCTGATCGCGGCGCGGCAGATCGCGGCGGGTGAGGCCGGCCTGATGATCGCGGGCGGGGTGGAAAGCATGTCGCGCGCGCCATTCGTCATGCCCAAGGCGGAAAGCGCCTTTTCCCGCAATGCCGAGATCCATGACACCACCATCGGCTGGCGTTTCGTCAATCCGGCGATGCAGGCGGCCTATGGTACCGATTCCATGCCGCAGACCGGCCAGAACGTGGCCGACGATTACGGCATCAGCCGCGCGGATCAGGACGCCATGGCGCTGGCCAGTCAGGCCAAGGCCGCCGCCGCGCAAGGAAATGGCCGGCTGGCGCGCGAGATCACGCCGGTAACCATTCCGCAGCGCAAGGGTGATCCGCTGGTGATCGCTCAGGATGAACACCCCCGCGCCACCTCGGCCGAGGCTTTGGCCCGGCTGAAACCGCTGTTCTCTGGCGGCTCGGTCACCGCGGGCAATGCCAGCGGCGTGAATGACGGGGCGGCGGCGCTGCTGCTGGCCGATGGCGCGACGGCCGCGAAATACGGGCTGACGCCGATTGCCCGCGTTCTGGGGGGCGCCACGGCCGGGGTGCCGCCGCGGATCATGGGCATCGGCCCGGCGCCGGCCAGCCAGAAGCTGATGGCGCGGCTGGGGCTGGGGCCGGGAGATTTCGACGTGATCGAGCTGAATGAGGCCTTCGCGGCGCAGGGCGTGGCCACGCTGCGGCAACTGGGCATCGCCGATGACGACCCGCGCGTGAACCCCAACGGCGGGGCGATCGCGCTGGGCCATCCCCTTGGCATGACCGGCGCGCGCATCACCGGCACCGCGGCCCTGCAACTGGCCCTGACCGGAGGCCGCCGCGCGCTTTCCACCATGTGCATCGGCGTCGGTCAGGGCATCGCCATCGCAACGGAACGGGTCTGAGCAGGGCCGCCCGCCTCAGTCACCGCGGGCACGGCGGAGGGTAAGGCCAAGCGCCGTTGCGGCAAGGCCGGCGGCGAAGAGGAAGGTCAGACGCAGGCCCGCCCCGGGACCGGCCCACAGGCCCAGACGGTCGGCGACAGCCGGACCCAGCGCATAGACCGCTCCCATCGCCGAGGCGCCGGTGATCAGGCCCAGGTTGCGCGCCAGCCCCAGCAGGGCCGAGGTCACGCCCCGCCGGTCATCCGGTGTCGCCTGCATGATCGCCGTGGTATTCGCGGCCTGAACAGCGCATAGCCGAAGGTCACCACGACAAGCCCGCCCAGATAGCCTGCAACGCCGCTTTGCGCCGGCAAAAGCGTCAGCGCCGCCGCCCCCGCGATCATGGCCAGCAGCCCGCCGGTCATCACGCGCTGGCTGCCGATGCGGTCCACCAGCCGCCCGGCGGGCGCCCCCGTCAGCGCCGAGACCACGGGGCCTGCCGACATCGCAAGTCCAGTGGCGAAGGAACCCAGCCCCAGAACGCCCGACAGGTAGAAGGGGCCCACCACCAGCGTCGCCATCACGATGGCCGACACCAGTGCCAGCGCCGCCAGCCCGGCCCGCAACCCTCCATCGCGCAACAGCTCCAGCCGGACGAGCGGGGCCGGCGCGCGGGCCAGATGGCGCAGGAAGGCCGCAAACCCGATGACCGCCGCCGCGCCAAGCGCCGTCAGGGCAGGGGCCGACAGCCGCGCCCCCAGCGTCAGCGCGGCCATGAAGGCCATCAGCGACAGCGCGAGCAGCACGGTCCCCCAACCGTCAAACCCTTCGCCCCCGCGCGCGGCGGGCGGGTCAGGCGGAAACAGGCGATGGCCGATCAGCAGGGTCAGCCCGCCCAGTACCGCCAGCACGGCGAAGACCGCCGGCCAGCCGAAAAGCGCAATCAGCGCGCCGCCCAAGGGCGGACCCAGCGCCGTGCCCACCGCCGACATCGTGCCCAGAAGGCCCATCGCGCTGCCAGTGCGGTGCTTTGGCACGGAACCGCCCACCAGCGCGATGGTCAGCGCCATCATGACGGCCGCCCCCGCCCCCTGAACCGCCCGGGCCGCAACCAGCACCCACAGGCCGGGCGCCAGCACCGCCGCGCCAGATGCCAGCGCGAAAACACCGATCCCGCCCAAAAGCAGCCGCCGGCGCCCGACCAGATCGCCCAGCCGACCGGCACTGACGATCAGGCTGGTCACGGCCAGCAGATAGCCGATCACCACCCATTGCACCTCGGCCATGGTCACCTGATAGGCGACGGCCAGCGTCGGCAGGGCGACATTTGCGATGCTGATCCCCAGTGAGGGCAGCAGCATGGTCAGCGACAGCGCGGCAAGGCGCGCGCCGTAGCGGCCATCCGGCAAGGCGGGGGCGCTCATCCTCGCACCGGCCGGAAGGGGAAGGAAGGGATGGGGCGCATGGTGATCTCCGCTGTGAAGGACAGGGATCACATAGCCCCGGGCGAATAACTGCATAAGGCGCAGCATCTGCATGATATACCTGCACCTGACGCCATGTCATGCGAGGCCACCATGCCCGACCTGAACCTTCTTTTGACGCTCGACGTGCTTCTGACTGAAGGCAGCGTAGCTGCGGCGGCGCGGCGCCTTGGCCTCAGCCCCTCGGCGATGAGCAGGGCACTGTCGCGGCTGCGTGAGGTGACGGGCGATCCGTTGCTGGTGCGGGCCGGGCGGTCGCTGGTGCCGACACCGCGCGCCATCGAACTGCGCGATCAGGTCGGGCCGCTGGTCGAGGGCGCGAAGGCCGTGCTGCGCCCTGCCGCCGCGCTGGACCTTGCGCGCCTGTCGCGCCAGTTCACCCTGCGCAGCACTGAAGGCTTTGCCGAAACCTTCGGCCCGCGCCTGCTGTCGGTGATCGGCGCGCAGGCGCCCGGCGTGACGCTGCAGTTCCTGACCAAGCCCGACAAGGACAGCACGCCGCTGCGGGCCGGTGAGGCGGATATTGAAACCGGCGTCATCGACGAAGGCACCGCGCCCGAACTGCGCGCCGTTCCGCTGTTCCGTGACCGCTGGATCGGGGTGGTCCGCGCGGGTCACGCGCTGGTGCAGGAGGGCGCTTCTGCCGGCTATGCCGGGCTGGACCATATCCACGTCCGCCGCCGTGGTCTGCACAGCGATGAGATTGACGCCGCCGCCGCGGCCGCCGGCCTGACCCGGCGGATACAGGTGGTGGTCAGCGGGTTTTCAACGGCTCTGGCGCTGGCCCGCCGCACCAATCTGGTGGCCACCGTGCCCGCACGGCACACCGAGGGGCTGCGCGATGGCCTGCAACCCATTGAGCTGCCCTTCGCGGTGGCGCCCTTCACCATTTCGATGCTCTGGCATCCCCGGATGGACGGCGATGCGGCCCACCGCTGGTTGCGCGGCTGCCTGCGCAGTGTCTGCGCCGAAAGGCCGGGGCCTGCCTGACCCCCGGGGCCGATTGCGTCTGGTGCACGGTTCAGCTGCAACCGGCGCGCCTTCCGCAACAAGCGGCCGGGGCGGATGCTGCGGGAAGACCCCCTCAGCCCCGGAAGGAACCCCCATGACCCCGCATTCTGCCCCTGCCGCCGCCGATCCCCGGCAGGGCGACCAAAGGCTGGCCCGCCTGACAGGCCTTCTGTTCCTCGTGACCTATGCCGCGTCGATCCCGCCGGTCCTGTCGTTCTACGTTCCGGCGCTGTCTGACCCGCGCTTCGTTCTGGGCGGCGATTTTCACCGGGGCGTTTCGGTGGGGGCTCTTTCGGAAATGGTTCTGATCGCCGCGAATATCGGAACCGCGCTGGCGCTGTATCCGGTGATGAGGCGCCACAGCCAGACCCTCTCGCTGGCCTATCTGACGGCGCGGCTGACGGAAAGCGGCTTCATCGCCATGGGTATCGTGGCGCTTCTGGCGCTGAACACCCTGCGGCTGACCGCCGGTGCCGCGGACCCCGAGGCGCTGATGGTCGTGGGTCAGGCCCTTGTGGCGCTGCACGACTGGACCTTCCGGCTGGGGCCGGGCGTGGTGGTGGGCGTCGGCAACGGGCTCATCCTGGGTTATCTGATGTGGAAGACCCGGCTGGTGCCCCGCGCCCTGTCGGTCCTGGGTCTTGTCGGCGGGCCGGTCCTGCTGCTGGCCGGTGCGGCGGTGGTCATGGGCTGGATCGAGGCCGCCTCGACCGCCCAGATCATCGCCACGGTGCCCGAATTCTTCTGGGAACTGCTCTTGGGCCTGTGGCTGTTGCTGAAGGGTTTTGACCGCCGGCCCCTTGCCGCACTGGCCAAGGCAACCGATCAGGGCTGAGCCGCCAACCGCCAAACACCCCGCCGTCCCCAAAGGGCGGCGCGCATCGTCTAAGTCATTGGAAAGATTTGGAGGCGGGTACCGGAATCGAACCGGTCTTCACGGATTTGCAATCCGCTGCGTAACCTCTCCGCCAACCCGCCGGAGCCTTGGCTTCATTAGGGGCCTTGGCCGGCGGCGTCAAGCCGGAACCTGCCCCCCGTCAGGCGTCGCGCAGCGCGATCCAGTCATGGTCGGGATCGTTCTGAAAGCGCCATTTGCGCAGCGGCCCGGCCATGACGTTGAGGTAATACATCTCATACCCATAGGGCGCGCCGCAGGGGTGATGGCCCTTCGGCACCAGCACCACGTCGTGGTTCTTGACCGCCATCGTCTCATCCAGACTGCCGTCCTCGGTATAGACCCGCTGGATGCCAAAGCCCTGCGCCGGGTTCAGCCGGTGGTAGTAGGTCTCCTCCAGATAGGTCATGCGGGGGAAGTCGTCTTCGTCGTGGCGGTGGCTGGGGTAGCTGGACCAGTGGCCGGCCGGGGTGAAGACCTCGGTCACCAGCAGGCTGTCGGCCACTTCGCGGCCCTCCATGGCGATGTTGTGGACATGGCGGGTGTTGGTGCCCTTGCCGCGCGGGGTCAGCGCGATCCCCTCGGGCCCCAGCCGCTGCGCCGCGTGGCCGCCCCTGGCAGGCGCGGTGCAGACGGCCAGCGTGCAGGGCGTCGTCGCCACCGCCTGCCAGTTGGTGCCGCCCGGAACATACAGGCAATGCGGCGGCGTCTTTTCAAAGACATCCATCCGCCCGCCCATCTCGCCCCAGTCCTGCCCGGCGGCGGTGATCCGCGCCTTGCCCTCGACCAGCACAAGGATCGCCTCGCGCCCGGCCGTGGCGCCGGCGGCCGTATCGCCCGGTTCCAGCCGGTGCAGCGCGAAGCCCACATAGCCCCAGCCTGCGCTTTCGGGGGTGATGTCATGCACCAGTCCCCGGGTGCCTTGCGGTCGGCGCAGAAGCTGCATGGCGTTCATCCTCTCTCGGAAAATATCCTCTGGGGGTCCGGGGGGCGAAGCGCCCCCGGGGGCGGCCCCTCAGATCAGCCCGGCCGCGCGGGCAAGCCGCTTCAACGTGGCCAGACCAAGCGTCTGATACAAGAGCGGGTTGCGCAGCTTGGGGTCCTGTTCGGCCTCGATCACGATCCAGCCGTCATAGCCCTGCGCCTTCAGGATGCCCAGAAGCGGCGCAAAGTCGATGCCGCCTTCCTGATCGCCCGGCACGGTGAAGGCGCCGGCCAGCACCGCCTGCAGGAAAGACATCCCTTCGTCCCGCACCCGCGCCACCACATTGGGGCGGATGTTCTTGGCGTGGAAATGGTGCACGCGGGCGGCGTGGCGCGTCAGCACCGCCACCGGATCGCCGCCGCCGAAGGCGCAATGACCGGCATCGAAAAGAAGCTGCGTATGCGGCCCCGTCGCGGCCATCAGCGCGTCAATCTCTTCGGGGCTTTCAACGATGGTGCCCATGTGGTGGTGATAGACCAGCGTCACGCCCTGACCAGCCAGATAGGCCGCGAATTCTTCCAGCTTGGCCCCGAAGTCCCGCATCCCATCGGCCGTCAGGCGGGGGCGGTCGTTCACCGCGCGCCCCGCGTCGCCGTGGATCGCGTTCGAGGTCTCGCAGGTGATCATCACCTTGCAGCCGTTGTGCTTCAGCTTGGCCAGATGGGCCTGACAGGCGGCGATTTCATCCTGAACCGACTGCACCAGCAGGTTGCAGGAATACCAGCCCGAGATGAACTTCAGCCCGTAACCGGCCAGAAGCGCGCGCAATTCCTCGGGGTCATCGGGCCAGCGGTGTCCGTTTTCAATCCCGTCAAAGCCGATCTGGCGGCCGGCTTCGTCCAGGATGCGGGCGGTCGGAATGTCGGCGCCGATGCTGCGGTCGTCGTCATTGGCCCAGGCGATGGGGTTGGTGCCGAAAAGGATCATCCGGGTTCTCAGTTGATCAGGCGCATGGCGCGGGTTGCTTGTTCATATTCGCTGCGGGCGGCGCGCACTTCGGCGCGGTCCGAGACTTCGGGCACCGCCACATCCCACCAGTGGCCGCCGGCGCCGGTGCCCGGCATCGGATCGGTGTCGATGACGATGACGGTCGGGATGGTGGCACCCCGGGCGGCGGCAAGCGCGGTTTCCAGCGCCGCGATCGTGTCGGCGCGCACCACATGGGCGCCCATGCTGCCGGCATGGGCGACAAAGTCGATATGGGCCGGGTTCACATGATAGGCATCGTCCAGAAGGTTGTTGAAGGGCGCCCCGCCGGTGGCCTTCTGCAGCCGGTTGATGCAGCCGAAGCCGCGGTTGTCGGTCAGGACCACGGTGAAGGGAATGCCCATCATCACCGCCGTCGCCAGTTCGCTGTTGGCCATCATGTAGCTGCCGTCGCCGACCATGCAGATGACCTCGCGTTCGGGCCTTGCCATCTTGATGCCAAGGGCGCCGGCGATTTCATATCCCATGCAGGAATAGCCGTATTCCATATGATAGCCCGCCGCGGCCGAGCGCCACAGCACATGCAGCGCACCGGGCATGCTGCCGCCGGCGCACATCACTGTGGTCGCCTTGCCCGATTGCCGCTGCACCGCGCCCACCACCTGCGCATCGCTGGGCAGGGCGTTGCCGGCGGGCGGTGCAAACAGGATGTCGGTCGTGGCAAACCACGCCGCGCGGGCGGCAAAATCGGGGTCGGCAAAGCGGTGATCGCCAAGCGCCGCGCTGATCCTTTCCAGCGCCACCTTCGCGTCGGCGACCAGAGGCTGCGCGCCGCGCTTTTCGGCGTCATAGCCATGGATGTTGACCGATATCAGCTTGCGCCCCGGGGCGCTGAACACAGTCCAGGACCCGGTGGTGAAATCCTGAAACCGTGTACCGACGCCGATGACCAGATCGGCCTCGGCCGCAAGCTGATTGGCGCAGGCTGTGCCGGTGACGCCCGGTGAGCCGAAATGCAGGGGCTCTTCCCAGTCCACCGCGCCCTTGCCGGCCTGCGTCTCGGCGAAGGGGATGTTGTGGCGGCGGGCGAAATCGACCAGCGTGTCCTGCGCGCCGGAATAGATCACCCCGCCGCCGACGATCATCAGGGGCTTCTTCGCTGCGCGGATCGCCGCCACCGCCTCGGCCAGTTCGCGGGCGTCGGGTTCGGGGCGACGGATGTGCCAGACCTTGGGATCAAAGAATTCGGCCGGATAATCATAGGCTTCGGCCTGGGTGTCCTGACAGAAGGCCAGACAGACCGGCCCGCAGTTCGCCGGATCGGTCATCACCCGCATGGCGCGGGGCAGGGCGGTCAGCAGATGTTCGGGCCGGCTGATCCGGTCGAAGTAGCGCACCACGGGGCGGAAGCAGTCATTCGCGCTGACGGTGGCATCGTCGAAATCCTCGATCTGCTGCAGCACCGGGTCGGGCGCGCGGTTGGCAAAGATGTCGCCCGGGATCATCAGCAGCGGCAGGCGGTTCACATGGGCCACGGCGGCGGCCGTGACCATGTTGGTCGCCCCCGGCCCGATCGAGGTGGTCACCGCCATCGCCCGGCGCCGGCCGCTGGCCTTGGCGAAGGCAATCGCGCTGTGGGCCATGGTCTGTTCGTTATGCGCCCGCCAGGTGGGCAGCCGGTCGCCGATGCCGTGCAAGGCCTCACCCAGACCCGCCACGTTGCCGTGGCCGAAGATGGCCCAGACCCCTTCGATGAAACGCTCGCCTTCCGGCGTCATCTGCACTGACAGCCAGCGCACCATGGCCTGGGCGGCGGTCAGCCTTACAGTGGTGGGGCGGGTCGTGGTCATGCGGCTATGTCCTTCGTTGCGCGGGCCTTGTCCCAGATGGTGCAGAGGCGGCGGTAGGTGGCGGCCATCATCGCGACGGCCTCGGCATCGGTCAGCTTTCCGGCCAGCCAGCCGCGGGCAGCTTCGGCAAAGATCGTGCGGCCGACGGCGAAACCTTTGACCAGATCGTGCCGCGCCGCCAGCGCCAGGGCCGCGGCAAGCTGATCTTCGGGTGCGTCCAGACCCAGCACCACCACGCCGCGCACATGCGGGTCATGGGCGGTGATCGCGGCGCAGGCATTGGTCCAGGCTGCGTCCGAGGTGAAGGGTTCCAGCTTCCACCAGTCGGGATAGACCCCGATCTCATAGAACCGGCGGATCAGCCGGGCCGAGGTGTCGTCATCGACCGGGCCGACCTTCGAGGGGATGATTTCGAGCAGCATCTCCAGCCGGTTGCGGCGGCAGGCGTGAAACAGGCGCCGGACCACATCTTCCTGCGCGGCGCTGGTCGCGCTGTCGTCGTCGGGATGGCAGAAGCACAGAACCTTGACCACATGGCCCAGCGGCCATTCCGACAGGCCGCCGAAATCGGGTCCGATCTCGGGTTCCAGTTGCAGGGGGCGCGAGCCGGGCCATTCCACCGGCCGGCCGATCCACAGCCCGGTGCCCGCTGCGCGGTAAAGCGCCCGGCGCCCCAGCCGGCTGTCGCACAGGATGCCGTAGCCGGGCTTTCCATCCTGCACCGCCAGCGCTGCATCCAGGCACAGGCCCTTGAACGCGCCGATCTTTTCGGGCGTCGCGCCCTCCATCTGCTCCAGCTGCAGGCGATGGTCGAAGGCGAAGACCCGCATCGCCTCGTCTCCGCCGGGGCCGTGGCGGTTGGTGGACCAGTGCAGCTGTTCCAGCGCCGGATCCTTGCGCAGGGCGGGCGTCACCACGCCGCGGCGCAGGAAGAACGACAACTCCTCCCAGCTGGGATAGGCGGGGGTGCAGCCATGGCGGCTGACGGCAAAGGCGCCGCAGGCATTGGCATAGGTCAGCGCCACCGGCCAGGGTTCGTCGTCCATCCAGCCTTTCAGAAGGCCCGACATGAATCCGTCGCCGGCCCCGAGAACGTTGAACACCTCGATCGGAAAGCCGGGGCCGGCTTCACCCTCATCAAGAGAGCCGGGAATATCGCCGGTGAAGGCCACAGCGCCCATCGGACCGCGCTTGCAGACCAGCGTGGCCTTGCTGACGGCGCGCACGGCGCGCAGGGCGGCAAGGGTGTCGGTCGATCCGCCGGCGATGTGAAACTCTTCCTCGGTGCCGACGATCAGGTCAAAAAGATGCAAGGTCGCCTGCAGCCGCGCGGTGACGGCGGCGCTTTCGATGAAGCGGCTTTCGCCGGCGCCGTGGCCCGCCAGCCCCCAGAGGTTCGGGCGATAGTCGATGTCCAGTGCCGTGCGCGCGCCATGCCGCCGCGCCAGCGCCAGCGCCTTCAGCACCGCCGCTTCGGTGCGCGGATGGCTGAGATGGGTGCCCGTGGCCACCACCGCGCGGGCCTCGGCGATCAGCCCTTCGTCAATGTCATCCTCGCACAGCGCCATGTCGGCGCAGTTTTCGCGGTAGAAGATCAGCGGAAACTGCTGTTCGTCGCGGATGCCCAACAGCACCAGCGCCGTCAGCCGGTCGGGGTCGGTGCGGACGCCGCGCACATCGACGCCTTCGCGCGCCAGTTCCTCGCGGATGAAGCGGCCCATATGTTCGTCGCCGACGCGGGTGATCAGGGCTGACCGCAGGCCCAGCCGCGCGGTGCCGGCGGCCATGTTGCAGGGGCTGCCGCCGATGTATTTCTGGAACGAGCCCATGTCCTCCAGCCGCCCGCCGACCTGCGCGCCGTAAAGATCGACAGAGGCGCGGCCTATGGTGATGACGTCCAGTGATTTCATCCGCCCCTCCACGGTCATCGGCCAAGACTCAGGTGGCCGGTGTTTGGAATATTTATTCCATTTCTGGAGGCAGGGGAAGCCCCTTTCAGTCGCGCGCCGATCCGACCGCCACTGCCAGAGCGATGGCCAGCGCGATCGTCGCCGAAAGCGACCGGAAGGCGCCGAAATCCACCTCGGACACGGTCAGGACCGAAGTTGCGGCCCGGGCCAGCGGGCTGGTCAGCCGGTCGGTCAGCGCCACGACCGCCAGACCGCGCGCGGCGGCATCCTGCGCCAGCGCGATGGTTTCCTCGGAATAGGGAGCGAAGGTGATGGCCAGAACCGCATCGCCGGGCCGCAGGGCAAAGCGGTGATCCAGCTTGCCCACTCCGTCGTGCAGCATGGCGGGAACGGCCATCTTCTCGAACACATAGGCCAGATAGCTGGCCACGGGAAAGGCGCGGCGCAGGCCGACCAGATGGATGGTTTCCGCCGCCGCCAGCGTGCGCACGGCCTGATCCAGCGCCTGCGGGTCCAGCGATTTGGCCAGCCCTTCCAGCGAGACGCGGCCCGCCTCGACAAACTCGGCCACCAGCGCGGCCGGGCTGCCGGCGCCGCCGGCCTTCAGGTTCGACAGGCGGGTGGCATAATCTGGCCAGCCGGGGGCATAGGCCTCGCGGAACAGGCGCTGCATTTCGGAAAAGCCGGAATAGCCCAGGATCTGGCAAAAGCGCATCAGGGCCGAGGGCGGCACATCCGCCCCCGCAGCCAGATCGGCCACGGTCGAAACCGCGATCCGGTCGGTGTTGGCGGCGATGTAATCGGCGCATTGGCGCAGGCGCTTGGGCAGCCCGTCGGTGATGGCCGCCAGCCTTTCGCGGAACTCTTCCACCGTCGCCGGCGCGGGCTGGTCCAAAAGGCTTGGATCGTCGGGCATGGTTTCCTCTTGACGGGTGCCCCCCGGTTCACGCTAGCACATGGAACAAATATTCCAACATGAAAGCGCAGCCATGGCTCAGGCGAAACTCAACATCGGTCTTATCGGAACCGGCTTCATGGGCAAGGCCCATGCGCTGGCCTGGCGCAATGTGTGGCCGGTTTTCGGCGCGACGCTGGGCGAGGTGCCCTGGGTCACGCTGGCCATGCTGTGCGAAACGCCTTTGGAAAGGGCCCGTCAGATGGGGCGTGAGTTCGGCTTTGACCGGGTGACCGACGACTGGCGCGCGCTGGTCGCGGACCCCGGCGTTGATGTGGTGTCGATCACCACGCCGAACGGCCTGCACCGCGAGATGGCCGAAGCCGCGCTGGCGGCCGGCAAGCATGTCTGGTGCGAAAAGCCCATGGCACTGACGCTGGCCGACGCGCAGGCGATGGCCGATGCCGCGGTGGCGGCGGGGCGCAGCACCATGGTCGGCTACAACTACACCCGCAACCCCGCCCATACCCATGCCTGCCGGCTGGTGGCCGAGGGCGCGATTGGCCGGCCGGTGCATTTCCGCGGCTGGGTGGATGAGGATTATCAGGCCAACCCCGACCTGCCCTGGACCTGGCGGGCCACGCTGGCGCAGGCCGGGCTGGGGGCGCTGGGCGATCTGGGCTGCCATCTGGTCAGTCTCGCACATGGGCTGATGGGGCCGATCGACAGCCTGCAGGCCGATCTGCAGATCATTCACGAAACCCGCCCGATGCCCGAAGGCGGCGGCCGCGGCCGGGTGGAAAACGAAGACGCGGCCTCGGCCCTTGTGCGCTTTGTCAGCGGCGCGCGCGGGTCGATGGTGGTGTCGCGGTCGGCCTGGGGGCGCAAGTCGCGGCTGGGATATGAGGTGCATGGCACCGAGGGCATGATCATCTTTGATCAGGAGCGGATGAATGAACTGCAGATTTACCGCAACCGCGGGCCGGTTTCGGAACAGGGATTCACCACTGTTCTGACCGGCCCGGCCCATCCGCCCTTTGGTCGTTTCTGCCCGGCGCCGGGGCATCAGCTGGGCTTCAACGACCTGAAGGTGATCGAATGCGCCGATTTCCTGCGGCGGATCGCGGGGCAGGCGGCGCCCGGCCCGGATTTCACCGAGGCGCTGGAGATTGAGCGTGTGATCCACGCCATGGCGGCCAGCGCGGCCGGCGACGGGCGGCGGATTGCGGTCGCCGCGTTCCGTTGATGGAATGAATGTTCCATAATGCGGAAGTTTTCGGTTGATTCTGGCGGAAAATGGAATATCAATTCCATAACGGTGCCGGAAGCACCCGAGTCTGACCGGGAAATCGCGGATGCTGGCCTTTGCCCTGAACCATATGACTGTGCCCCGTCTGGGCTGGCGGGCGGTGCTGGATCTGGCGGCGCGGCTGGGCTGCGCGGGGGTTGAGTTCCGCAACGATCTGCCGGGGCCGCTTTTCGGCGGTGAAGATCCGGCCAAGGTGGGCGCGGTGGCCCGCGATTTGGGCCTGCGCATTCTGGCGCTGGCCGAGGTCAAGGCCTTCAACGACTGGTCGGAAGGCAAGGCGGCCGAGGCGCGGGCGCTGATGGCCGTGGCGCAGGCGGCGGGCGCCGAGGCGGTGGCACTGATCCCGCGCAATGACGGCGTGGCGACCGGGCGGGCCGACAGCGCCCGGGTGACAGAGCGGGCGCTGGCCGGCCTTCTGCCGATGCTGCGCGACCACGGGCTGAAGGGCATGGTTGAGCCTTTGGGCTTTGCCGCCTGCAGCCTGCGCTACAAGGAAGTTCTGGCCGATGTGATCGGTTCGCTGGACGGCGCGGGGACGCTGTTCATGGTGCATGACACCTTTCATCACGCGCTGGCGGGGTTCGGCGGCTACTGGCCGGGGCTGACCGGGATGGTTCATGTCTCGGGCGTTGCGGGGCCGCTGGCGCTGGAGGCGATGGGCGACGGCGACCGGGTTCTGGTCGATGCCGATGACCTTCTGGGCAATGTGGCGCAGATCCGCGCGCTGGTGGCCGGCGGCTATGCCGGGCCGGTCAGCTTTGAGGCGTTTTCGCCCCGGGTTCACGCGCTGGCAGACCCCGGCGCGGCCTTGCGCGCCAGCATGGAATTCATCCGCGCGGGCGTCAGCGCCTGAGCGGCAGAATACCGTCCCCAAGGGGGCGGACCGGCAGGGAGAGCGGGGCAGCCGGGCCCTGATGTGGAGGAGAAACCATGAAGAAGACCCTTATCGCAGGCGTCGTGTCGCTGATGGGCACGACCGCCATGGCAGATGGCATCGGCGTGTCGATGGCGCTGTTCGACGACAACTTCCTGACCGTGCTGCGCAACGGCATCCAGAGCCATGCCGACGCCAACGGCATCTCGGTGCAGATCGAGGATGCGCAGAATGACGTTGCCAAGCAGCTGGACCAGATCAACAACTTCATCGCCTCGGGCGTGGATGCGATTGTCGTGAACCCGGTTGACACCTCGGCCACCCAGGCGATGACCGATGCTGCCGCGGCGGCGGGCGTGCCGCTGGTCTATGTCAACCGCCAGCCGGTGAACCTGGACACGCTGCCCGACAACCAGGCCTTCGTCGCCTCGAACGAGGTCGATTCGGGCACGCTGGAAACCATCGAGGTCTGCCGTCTGCTGGCCGAGATGGGCAAGACCGAAGCCGCCGCCTATGTCATCATGGGTGAATTGTCGAACCAGGCCGCCGTGCAGCGGACCAAGGACATCCATGATGTGATCGACGGCGGCAAATGCGCCGTCAAGCTGACGATCATCGACGAGCAGACCTCGAACTGGCGCCGGGATGAGGCGCAGAACCTGATGACCAACTGGCTGTCCACCGGCACGCCCTTTGACGCGGTCATCGCCAACAACGACGAAAGCGCCATCGGGGCCATTCAGGCGCTGAAGGCGGCGGGGGTCGATATGGCCTCGGTCGTTGTGGGCGGCGTGGATGCGACGCAGGATGCGCTGGTGGCCATGCAGGCGGGCGAACTGGACGTGACCGTGTTCCAGAACGCGGCCGCGCAAGGTTCAGGGGCGCTGGACGCCGCGGTGAAACTGTCGAAGGGCGAGGCGGTGGACCGCGCCGTCTGGGTGCCCTTCGAACTGGTGACGCCGGCCAATATCGGCGACTATCTGGCCAAGAACTGAAGGCCCGGATGCGGCAGCCCGGGGCTGCCGCATCCCTCGTCTCCGGCTTGCCGCCCCGGCGGGCCGGACCATTAAACCGACATTGTGAGGGGGGATGCCCGTGGCACAAGCCACCCATGGCCTTGGGGGCCTGAAAGACGATCCGACGAAGAAATCCAAGCCGCAGGAACTGAACGTCCTGATCGCGCTGATCGTCATCGTCGCCGCGTTCGAACTGGTAGGGCGCGTCTTTCTGGGCGACAGTTTCCTGTTCAACACCCGTGACAATGTCGACGCGATCTTCAACACCGCGCGGCTGCAGATCATCATCCTTCAGGTCTCGATCGTCGGCATCATCGCGCTGGGGGTGACGCAGGTCATCATCACCGGCGGGATCGACCTTTCGTCCGGCTCGGTCGTCGGGGCGACGGCCATGGTGACCATGAGCTTTGCCCAGACCGCCTTGGTCAACGGCCAGCCCAACCCCAAGGCAATCTTCGGCGACTGGGCGATGGACCTGCCGGTGCTGGCGCCGGTGCTGGTGGGCCTGGGCTGCGGGCTTTTCGCCGGCCTGATCAACGGGGCGCTGGTGGCCTATACCCGCATTCCGCCCTTCATCGCCACGCTGGGCATGATGGTGACGGCGCGCGGTTTTTCGCGCTGGTGGTCGAACGGCAACCCGATCTCTTTCCCGACCGAAAGCTATGGCGCCATCGGCAAGGGCATGATGCCGGTGCTGATCTTTGTCGCGCTGGCCGTGCTGTTCCATCTGGTGCTGACCCAGACGAAATACGGCCGCCACTGCTATGCCATCGGATCGAACGAACAGGCGGCCCGCATGTCGGGGATCAACGTTGACCGCCACAAGGTGCTGGTCTTCGTGATCGCCGGCGGGCTGGCGGCGCTGGCGGCCATCGTGCTGTCGTCCAAGAACCTGACGGCGCAGGCCGGCATGGGGGTGATGTACGAACTTGACGCCATCGCCATGGCGGTGATCGGCGGGGTCAGCCTGCAGGGCGGGCGCGGCTCGATCCTGGGAACGGTGCTGGGGGCGCTGATCTTTGGTGTCATCATCTCGGGCTTCACCTTCCTGAAGCTGGACGCCTACTATCAGGAGATGGTGAAAGGCGCGATCATCGTGGGGGCCGTGGTGCTGGACCAGTGGCGCCAGCGCGGCCGGAGCCGGGGGTAACCATGTCGGACATCATTCTGGAAACGCGCGGCCTGACAAAGCGTTACGGCGGAGTTCATGCGCTGGAAGACGCCAACTTCACCCTGCGCCGGGGCGAGCATGTGGCGGTCGTGGGCGACAACGGCGCCGGCAAGTCAACCTTCGTGCGCCAGATCACCGCGGTCGAACAGAAGACCGCCGGGCAGGTGTTCTTTGACGGGCAAGAGGTGAGTTTCACCGGCCCGCTTGAGGCGCGTGAGGCCGGGATCGAAACCGTCTTCCAGACGCTGGCGCTGGCCGATGATCTGGATGTGCCCGCGAACCTGTTTCTGGGGCGCGAGATCTTCCGCTTCCGCATGGGGCCGTTCTCGGTTCTGGATCACAAGGCGATGCGCGCCCGCACGCTTGAGGCGCTGAAGACCACGGCGGTCAAGATTCCGAACGTCGACAACCCCATCCGCAACATGTCGGGCGGGCAGCGCCAATGCGTGGCCATCGCACGGACGGCGGCCTTCGCCTCGAAACTGGTCATCATGGACGAACCGACGGCGGCGCTTGGTGTGCAGGAAACCGCGCAGGTGGAAAACATCATCCGGGGGCTGAAGGAACGCGGCATCCCGATGGTGCTGATCAGCCACAACCTGCGGCAGGTCTTCGATCTGGTGGACCGGATCGTGGTCTTCCGCCGGGGCCGGATCGTCGCCAGCCTGCGCAAGGACGAAACCGACGGCAATGATATCGTTGCCTATATCACCGGGGTGAAGGGCAACGCCGAAGCGGCGATGGCCTGAGGAAAGGACAAAGGAAATGACGGTCAGATTCGGGCTTCTGGGGGCGGGGCGCATCGGCAAGGTGCATGCCCGTGCCGTCACCGGCGATGCCGGGGCGCGGTTGGTGGCGGTGGCCGATGCCATGCCCGCCGCCGCCGAAGCGATTGCGGCGCAATACGGCTGCGCGGTGCGCAGCATCGAATCCATCGAGGCGGCGGATGACATTGACGCGGTGGTGATCTGCACCCCCACCGACACCCACGCCGACCTGATCGAGCGGTTCGTGACGGCGGGCAAGGCCGTCTTCTGCGAAAAGCCCATCGACCTGTCGCTGGACCGGGTGAAGGCCTGCCTGCAGGTGGTGCGTGCCCGCAAGGGCCGGCTGATGGTGGGGTTCAACCGCCGGTTTGACCCGCATTTCCGCGCCGTCCGGGCCGAGATCGACAAGGGCAGCATCGGCGCCGTCGAGATGGTGGTGATCACATCACGCGATCCGGGCGCCCCGCCGGTCGATTACATCCGCCGCTCGGGCGGGATATTCCGCGACATGACGATCCATGATTTCGATATGGCGCGGTTCCTGCTGGGTGAGGAGGTCTCGGAAGTGGTGGCGACGGCGGCGGTTCTGGTCGATCCGGCCATCGGCGCGGCGGGCGATTTCGACAGCGTTCAGGTGCTGCTGAAGACCGCCAGCGGCAAGCAGGCGACGATCTCGAACTCGCGCCGCGCGACCTATGGCTATGACCAGCGGATCGAGGTGCATGGGGCAAAGGGCCTTGTCTCGGCCGAAAACCAGCGCCCGGTGTCGATCGAGGTGGCCAATGGCGCGGGCTATACCCGCCCGCCGCTGCACGATTTCTTCATGACCCGCTATACCGAGGCCTATGCCGCCGAAATCGCCGCCTTCATCGCCGCGCTGTCTGCCGGAGACGCGGCGGCGCCTTCGGGCGAAGACGGGCTGGCCGCGCTGGCACTGGCCGAAGCGGCGCTGAAATCGGTGGCCGAGGGGCGGGTGGTGAAGATGTCGGAAATCCTCTGACCTGCCGCTGACGCCGGGATCAGACGGTTTCCGACAGGAAGCGCTGCGACAGCGGAATGGCCGCGGCGCCCAGACTGCGCGCCTGATGGCCGATGGTGCCTTCGATGATCTCGGGCATTTCGATGCCCGAGAAATCGAGCCGCAGCATGGCGCCGCGCACCGCCGCCACCAGATCGGCCCGCCAGTCGGGCGGCATCCAGCCGTCGATCATCGCGGCCCGCAACTCGACCACGGCCGAGGCCGCCAGCACCGCCTGCGCCATGGCCGGGGCGGCGCGGGCGATCCAGTCGCGGCGGACCGGGGCCGGGATGGGCCAGTCTTCGGCCTGTTCCCAGATGGTGCGGGCGTCCAGCCCCCGCTCGGTCATCGCGCGTTCCAGCTGGAACAGCGAGGCCAGGCTGATCAGCTGTTTCAGCCCGCCGCCCTGCGCCAGCACCGGCATCGAGCCGATGGCGGCGGCATTTCCGGTGGGGCCGGTGTGCAGCTTGCCGTTCAGCACCAGACCGCCGCCGATGAAATGCGCGATGAAGAAATACAGGAAATCGCGCGGCCGTTCATCGCGGCCAAAGACCAGTTCGGCCCCGCAGGCCGCCGTGGCATCGTTCTGCAGCCAGACCGGCAGGCCGGTCAGCGCGGCCACCTCGGCCTGCAGGTTGCGGTGGCGCCAGGCATCCATCTCGGACTGCGGGGCGCCGATGAACTGCGCCCAGTTCCACAGCTGAAAAGGCTGGGCAATGCCGATGCCGGCGATCCGGGCCGCCAGCGCCGGCGGCAGGCGGGCGGACAACAGGGGCAGGGCATGGCGGACAAAGCCGATCACCGCATCGGGGGTGGGGTAGGGATAGCTTTTGCGTTCCAGCGCCACCGGCTTGCCCAGGAAATCCACCAGCATCAGCTCGGTTGACCGCCGCCCGACTTTCAGCCCCAGAAAGAAGGCCCCGTCCGGCGCCAGCGCCATCGGCACCAGCGGCTGACCGACCTTGCCACGCAGCTTTTCGCGCCGGACCAGCAGGCCGTCGCGTTCCAGCTCTCGCATGATGACGGAAACGGTCTGCGCCGAAAGACCGGTCATCCGGGCGATATCGGTCTTGGCCAGCGCCCCATGGGTGCGCAGAAGCGACAGGACGATCCGCTCATTCTGGGCGCGCATGCCCGACTGGTTTGTGCCGCGCAGCACGACGGCATCTTCGGCCCGTGCCTCTGGCGTGTCGGTCAGTTCCTGCACCCTGCCTCCTTCACCCGGCCGCGCCGGGCAGGATCACACCTTTGCGCAGAATGACATTGGCGAAAAGGGCGCGTTCACCGGTGGCGATCACGCAGCAGGCGTTGCGGACGCGCGGATAGAACTCGGCCCCCGCGATGGCCTGCACCGCATGGCCGGGCGCCATCCGGGCGCAGGCCGTGTCGATCTGGTCGTGGATGGCGCTGCGGGCGGGGGGCGCATTGCCTTCGGCGGTGCGCAGGATGGGGGCGGCCACCGCGTGATCCAGCGGCAGCAGCGCCAGGATCGCCTCAAGCACCGGCACCAGCGGCAGTCCGTCCAGCCGCACCAGCCGGCGGGCATGTTCCTGCGCCGGATAATTGCCGTCCACCAGAGCGATTTCGTCGCCGTGGCCCATGGCGCGCAGGACATGCAGCGCATCGGGCGACAGAAGGGGTGAGATTCCGATCAGCATCGCTGCGCCTCCCCGCGCGGATGTTTGAAGGCAGAGTGGCGGGCGGTGGCCGGACTGTCAATAATAAATCAGAGTGATTTACATATTGACGCGCGGCCGGGAATCGCGCAAATCTCGGTGCGACGCGGTTGGGCGGGAGACCCGCCGCGCCGGGAATGAACGGGGCAGGGCCCCATGGGAGGACTACATGAAGATCAAGACCATCGCCCTTTCGGGCGTCGCTGCCCTTGCGCTGACCGCGGGCACTGCCATGGCTGACGGCGTTTCGGCCTGCCTGATCACCAAGACCGACACCAACCCCTTCTTCGTCAAGATGAAGGAAGGCGCCGAGGCCAAGGCGGCCGAGCTGGGCGTGACCCTGAAATCCTACGCCGGCAAGATCGACGGCGACCATGAATCGCAGGTTGCGGCCATCGAGGCCTGCATCGCCGATGGTGCCAAGGGCATCCTGATCACCGCGTCCGACACCAAGGCCATCGTCGATTCGGTCAAGGCCGCCCGCGACGCCGGCGTTCTGGTCATCGCGCTGGACACCCCGCTTGACCCGATCGACGCCGCCGACGCCACCTTTGCCACCGACAACTTCAAGGCCGGTCTGCTGATCGGTCAGTGGGCCGCCGCCTCGCTGGGTGCCGAAGCCGCCAATGCCAAGATCGCCATGCTGGACCTGGCCATCAGCCAGCCCTCGGTGGACGTTCTGCGCGACCAGGGCTTCCTGCAGGGCTTCGGCATCGACCTGGCCGACCCCGCCAAGTGGGGCGACGAAACCGACGCCCGCATCGTCGGCAACGAAGTGACCGCCGGCAACGAGGAAGGCGGCCTGAAGGCGATGGAAGCGCTGCTGGCCAAGGACCCCGACATCAACGTGGTCTATACGATCAACGAACCTTCCGCCGCCGGTGCCTATGAGGCGCTGAAGGCCGTGGGCCGTGAAGGCAGCGTGCTGATCGTTTCGGTTGACGGCGGCTGCCCGGGCGTGGCCGACGTGAAGGACGGCGTGATCGGCGCCACCAGCCAGCAATACCCGCTGCTGATGGCCTCGCTGGGGATCGAGGCGATTGCCAAGTTCGCCGCCGACGGCACCAAGCCCGCCCCGACCGAAGGCAAGGACTTCTTCGATACCGGCGTGGCTCTGATCACCGACAAGCCGGTGGACGGCGTCGAGTCGATCGACACCGCCAAGGGCACCGAACTTTGCTGGGGCTAAGCCCGCAGCACTGTTGATCCCTGCGTCAACCTCACACACACTCGCATCAAGGGCGGCCATCGCGCCGCCCTTGTCACAACGCGCCGCGCCGGTCTGTCCGGCCGAGGCACAGGAGGAATGTGACCATGGCATCCGACACCAAGGCGGCATCCAGCTTTGAAGAGGGCCTGAAGGGGGCTTCCGAAAAGGTCGCCGAATTTCACGAAGACAAGACGCCGCTGAAGCGGCTGCAACACTGGCTGCACCAGACGCCCTCGGCCGTGCCGATGATCGTGCTGGTGGCCGCGATCATCGTCTTCGGGCTTCTGTCCGAGAACTTCTTCAAGGCAACGACCCTTTCGACCATCCTGCAGCAGATCGCCATCGTCGGCATCCTGGGCTGCGCGCAGTCGCTGGTGGTGCTGACCGCCGGCATCGACCTGTCGGTCGGGGCGATTGCGGTGTTTTCCTCGGTGCTGATGGGGCAGATCACCTTCCGTTACGGGGTGCCGGCGCCTCTGGCCATCGCGCTGGGGCTGGTGCTGGGCACGGCCATGGGCTTTGTCAACGGCTGGCTGGTGGCCAAGGTCAAGCTGCCGCCTTTCATCGTGACGCTGGGCACCTGGCAGATCCTGCTGTCCTCGAACTTCATCTATTCCGCGAATGAAACGATCCGGTCGTCGGACATCTCGGAAAAGGCGACGGCGCTGCAGTTCTGGGGCAATGCCATTCAGCCGGGGGGCGTGAAGGTGCTCTACGCCGTCTTCCTGATGATCGCGCTGGTGGCCATCATGTCCTATGTGCTGCGCCACACCGCCTGGGGCCGCCATGTCTATGCCGTGGGCGACGACCCCGATGCGGCGGAACTGGCGGGGGTTCAGACCAAGAAGGTGCTGATCCAGGTCTATGCGCTGGCCGGCCTGTTCTGCGCCATCGCCGGCTGGGTGATGATCGGCCGCTTCGGTTCGGTCTCCCCCACCGCCTCGACCGGGCAGCTGGGCAACATCCAGTCCATCACCGCCGTGGTGATCGGGGGGATCAGCCTCTTCGGCGGGCGGGGCAGCATCGTCGGCATGTTCTTCGGCGCCCTGATCGTCGGCGTCTTCGAAATGGGCCTGCGTCTGGTCGGAACCGACCCGCAATGGACCTTCTTCCTGATCGGCGTCCTGATCATCTTCGCGGTCGCCGTGGACCAGTGGATCAGAAAGGCAGCAGCATAATGGAACCGATCCTCAAAGCCCGTGGCCTTGTGAAACGCTACGGCAAGGTCACCGCGCTGGACCACTGCGACTTCGATCTGATGCCCGGAGAGATTCTGGCGGTGATCGGCGACAACGGCGCAGGCAAGTCCAGCCTGATCAAGGCGCTGTCGGGCGCGGTGCAGCCCGATGAAGGCGAGATCACGCTGGAAGGGCAGCAGGTGCAGTTTTCCACGCCGCTGGACGCGCGGGCCTATGGCATCGAATGCGTCTATCAGACCCTGGCCATGTCGCCGGCGCTGTCGATCGCCGACAACATGTTCATGGGGCGAGAGCTGCGCAAGCCGGGCTTCATGGGGCAGGTGCTGCGCAAGCTGGACCGCCCGGCGATGGAGAAATTCGCCCGTGAGAAGCTGAACGAACTGGGGCTGATGACCATCCAGAACATCAACCAGCCGGTGGAAACCCTGTCGGGCGGCCAGCGGCAGGGGGTGGCGGTGGCGCGGGCGGCGGCCTTCGGCTCGAAAGTGGTGATCCTGGACGAACCCACCGCCGCGCTGGGGGTGAAGGAAAGCCGCCGGGTGCTGGAGCTGATCCGCGACGTGCGTGCGCGGGGCATTCCGATCATCCTGATCAGCCACAACATGCCCCATGTCTTCGAGGTGGCCGACCGCATCCACATCCACCGGCTGGGCCGGCGGCTGTGCGTGATCCGCCCGCAGGACTATTCGATGTCCGACGCCGTGGCCTTCATGACCGGCGCGATGGTGCCCGAAGGCGTCGAAGCCGCCTGACGCCGCCAGGGTAGAAAAGCGAAAGGGCCGCCGGAAACCGGCGGCCCTTTTCGATTGGAGCGGGCGAGGCGATTCGAACGCCCGACCCTAACCTTGGCAAGGTTATGCTCTACCCCTGAGCTACGCCCGCACTCCGTGGGGGGCTTGCTAGCCGAAGATTCGGCGAAGGGCAAGCGGGTTCAGGGGCTTTCCGGCACCAGCCGCGCCAGAAGCGCGGAAAAGCCCGGCACCGCCACCAGCCGGTGGCGCGGGCTTGCCGGATCGGTCAGGCCAAGAAGCGCATAGCCATGCACCATGCTCCAGACCCCGATCTCGATGACCGGGTCGGGTGTGCCGGTGGCCGAGAAGGGCAGGCAGGCCGCCCGCAACTCACCATAGGCCGCGGCCGAGGCGGCCGACAGCGCGGGGTCGCTGCGGTCCACCTCGGGCGCGACGAACAGCAGGTGGAACAGCCCGCGATTCGTGGCGGCGAAATCCAGATAGCCCTGGCAAATCGCCTCAAGCCGGGGGCGGGGGCCGGGCGGGGCCGACTGCCGCGCGCTGGCCATGCTGGCGGTGAACTGGCCAAAGG
>JACZKR010000401.1 GCA_014859945.1 Paracoccaceae bacterium
CCCGTCAGTCGGTGCGGTCCTGCGCAAAGAGATAGGCGACCAGCCCGGCGGCGACCAGCAGAAGATAGGTCAGGAACACCGCGGCATAGGGGGCGTGGGCGGGCTCGGCCGGGGCGGCGGCAAAGATGCGGCCGGTCAGAAGCTGCATCAGCCCGGCGGCTCCGATGCCGAACAGGTTGATCAGCGCCACCCCCCGCCCCACCAGATGCGGCGGCAGGAAGGCACGGCCGTGGGCCATGACCATCGGGAAGGTCTGGCCGAAAAAGCCGATGACGGCCAGCAGCGCCACCGGCTGCCAACCGCCCTGATCGGGGCGCAGCCACAGCGCGGCCAGTCCCGCCAGCAACAGCGCATTGCCGCCGAAGACCAGCCATTTCCGGGTGCCCAGAATGCGGTCCATCGGGCCGTAGGCGAAATTGCCGGCCACCATGGCCAGCCCCATGATCAGCGTCACGCGGCCGA
The DNA here is from genome assembly GCA_014859945.1 of Paracoccaceae bacterium. Classification (GTDB taxonomy): domain Bacteria; phylum Pseudomonadota; class Alphaproteobacteria; order Rhodobacterales; family Rhodobacteraceae; genus Fuscibacter. The sequence goes on from JACZKR010000401.1 coordinate 463, forward strand.
TCCCGTCGGCATCGGCGCCGAAGACATCGGCAAACCACGGCCCCGCCCAAAGGCCGCGCAGGCCGGCGGCGGGGGCATAGCAGGCGGCCATCATGATCAGCACCGGCCAGAGCGCCGGCATCGCCAACAGGGTCAGGACCGAGCCGCGCTGCGCGTGCTGCACCCGGGCCGGATCGCGCACCAGCACAAGGATCGCCAGCGCGACCAGCGCCGTCACCGCCGCCAGCGCCCAGACCGTGCCGCGCCAGCCAAAGGCATCGACCGCCGCCGACAGGGGCAGCGAGGCGGCGATATTGCCCAGGCTGCCGATGCCGATGACCATGCCGGCAAGCGTGCCGAAGACTGCGGCCGAGAACTGCCGTGCGAAGATGTAGTAGCTGGCCATCAGCACCGGCGCGCAGCCCACCCCGATCAGCGCCATGGCCCAGACAAGCGCGCCGGGGCCCTGCGCCGTGGCAAAGACCGCCGCCCCGCCGGCCCCCACCATAAGCAGCACCGCCGTGGTCAGCCGCGGCCCGATCCGGTCAAGTGCGGCGCCCACCGGCAGCTGCATGACGGCAAAGGTCAGGAACCACCAGCCCGAGGCCGAAGCCAGGTCTTCGGGCGTGGCGCCCAGATCGGTCTTCAGGACCGGGGTCAGCACGGCCAGAAAGGCGCGGTAGAACTGGCTCAGCACATAGCCGAGGATCAGGGCAGCGATGCCGATTTTCATGGACGTCTCCTCTGCCGGGCAACCTGCCTGCGGGCCGGATCAAGTGCAACCCCCGGGCGGGCCGTCTTGGGGCTTGCCTGATTGCGGGCGCGGGGTTCAGATGTGGCAAGCCTGCGGAGATTGCCATGCGCCTTGCCCTTTGCCTTGCCGCCGGACTGGCCTGCGGCCTTGCCCTGCCGCTGCCTGCCCTTGCCAATGACGGGTTCGGCGGGTTGGCAGCCACCGGCCTGACCTTTGGCCGGACCGATGCGGTGGCGATGGAAGAGGAAGACCTGTTCATCGGGCTTGACCGGGTTCAGGTGCGCTATGTCTTCCGCAACCGCACGGAACAGGATGTGACGGGCGAAGTGATCTTTCCTTTGCCCCCCATCTCGCTGCCGGCGATGATGAATCAGGCGATGAACCTGCCCGCCGATCTGACGCGCGACAATCTGGTGGGCTTCACCGCCCGCGTCGATGGCGCCGAGGTGCCGGTGACGGTGGACCGCATCGCCGTGATCGAGCCGCCGTGGGACGCGGCAACCCCCGCCAGCGCCCAGTATGACACGCCCGGCCGCGATGTGACGGCCGATCTGGCGCGCTTCGGCATGCCGCTGTCGATTGATTGGGAAGAGGTGGTGGCGCGGATCGCCGCGATGGACCGGGCGACGCAGGATGCCATGGTCGCCGCCGGGCTGATGGAGGTCTATGACGCCGGGGAGGCGCGCGAGTTCTGGCCCAGCTGGGCCATCGTGCTGCGCTATCACTGGACGCAGACCTTTCCGGCCGGTCAGGCGGTGGTGGTGGAACACGGCTATTCCAACCATCCGCCGGGGGGGCTGTTCGGCTGGGAAGACCCGCCGCAGGCCGATTACCTGCGCGAGACGCAGGCGCGCTATTGCGTCGATGCCGGCACCTCGCGCGCGATTGCAAAGGCGATCCGGCGGGATGACGGGCAGGGCGGCAGCTATCTGATGGGCACGGCCTATGACATCGCCTATGTGCTGCGCACCGCGAACAGCTGGGCCGGGCCGATCGGCACGTTCCGCCTGACGCTGGACAAGGGGGCGCCGGGCAACGTGATTTCCTTCTGCGGCGAAGGCGTGCGGAAGACCGGCCCGACGACCTTCACCGTCGAGAAGACCAATTACGCCCCCGACCGCGACCTTGAAGTGCTGGTGGTGGCGCCGGTTCCGGCGGAATGACACGTCAGGCCGCCTGCGGCACCAGCGGCTTTTCCCGCACCGGCAGGTGGACGATGGCCGAGAAGGCGCCCACCCCCACGCCGATCCACCAGACCAGCGTGTAATCGCCCGTCAGGTCATACATCTTGCCGCCCAGCCAGACACCCAGGAAGCCGCCCAGCTGGTGCGACAGGAAGACGATGCCGTAAAGCGTGCCCATGTAGCGCAGCCCGTAGATATGCGCGACCAGACCCGAGGTCAGCGGCACGGTGGCCAGCCACAGCGCGCCCATGACAAGGCTGAAGATCAGCACCGATTCCGGCGTCATCGGCAGGGCGATGAAGACCGCGGCGGCAATGGTGCGGCCAGTGTAGATGGCGGCCAGCAGGTATTTCTTGGTGTATTTCTTGCCCAGCCAGCCTGCGGTGATGGTGCCGGCGATATTGGCCAGCCCGATGACCGAAATCGCCACCGCCCCCAGTGCCGAGGTGGACGACACCCCGATGCCCGCCAGAATGCCGGCCGGGTCGATCGGCCCGCATTTCTCGGTGATGAAGGCCGGGAAATGCGCGGTGATGAAGGCCAGCTGATAGCCGCAGGAGAAGAAGCCCAAGAAGATCATCGTATAGGACGGGTCCTTGAAGGCCCGGACGATGACGGTGCCGATGGATTCCTCAAGCTCGGCCTTCGTCGCCATCTGGGGCGAGCGCAGGAAGGGCACGGCGAACAGCGTGCAAAGGACGATCGCGGCGAAGATCACGAAGACGGTCTGCCAGGGGAAGAAGGCCAGCAGCCCCTCGGCCAGCGGGGCGCCGATGACCTGACCGGCCGATCCGGCGGCGGTGGCGATGCCAAGGGCCAGACTGCGGTTTTCGGCCGACGAGGCGCGGCCCACCACCGCCAGCACCACGCCAAAGCCGGTGCCGGCAATGCCGAAGCCCACGATGACCTCAAGCAGCTGATGCTGGCCCGGCGTCACGGCGAAAGAGGAAGCGACCAGCCCTGCCGCATACATCAGCGCCCCGATGATCACCGCGCGGCGGTCGCCGAACTTCTCGGCCAAGGCGCCGAAGATCGGCTGGCCGATGCCCCAGGCCAGGTTCTGGATGGCGATGGCCAGGCTGAAATCGGCCCGCGCCCAGCCGAACTCGGTGGCGATGGGCAGCTGGAACACGCCAAAGCTGGCGCGGATCGCAAAGCCTGTCATCAGGATCAGGCAGCCTGCGATCAGGACCGGAGTGATCAGGCCGGACTTGGCAGAGGGGGTCATCGGAACCTCGGGAAAGGGTTCATGCGGTGGCGGAAACTGCGCCTTCCTGCACAGCGGGTCAACGGCATTATTGTTGCGGTGACAAAGTTGCCGCCACCCCGCGCGGCCGGGCTTCCGCAATTGCGGAAACCCCGCTATTCTTGGATTGAAACCGCTTTGGAAAGGGCAGGCGATGACGGAATGGTGGCGTGGTGCTGTGACCTATCAGGTCTATCCCCGGTCGTTTCAGGATGACAACGGCGACGGGGTGGGCGACCTGAAAGGGATCACCCGGCGGCTGGACCATATCGCGGAGCTTGGCTGCGATGCGGTGTGGCTTTCGCCCTTCTTCACCTCGCCCATGAAGGACATGGGCTATGACGTGTCGGATTACCGCAATGTCGATCCGGTCTTCGGCACGCTTCAGGATTTCGACGCGCTGGTGGCGCGGGCGCATGTGCTGGGCCTGAAGGTGATCATTGATCAGGTGCTGAACCATTCGTCCGACAAGCACCCGTTTTTTGCCGAAAGCCGGAAAGACCGCACCAATTCCAAGGCCGACTGGTATGTCTGGCATGACCCGAACCATGACGGCACGCCGCCCAACAACTGGCAGTCGGTGTTCGGCGGCTCGGCCTGGACCTGGGATGCGCGGCGCAAGCAATATTACTTTCACAATTTCCTGACCGAGCAGCCCGATTTCAACTTCCACAACCCCGATGTGGTCGATTGGCACGAGGAAAACCTGCGCTTCTGGCTGGACCGCGGGGTGGACGGGTTCCGCTTTGATACGGTGAATTTCTTTTACCACGACGCCAAACTGCGCAGCGATCCGGCCGATTACCGGGTGAAGGACAAGGCGCCGGGCAATCCCTATGAGATGCAGTACCATATCTTTTCCAAGAACCAGCCGGAGAACCTGCTGTGGATGGAGCGGATCCGGCGGATCATGGATGATTACCCCGGCACGGCGACGGTGGGCGAGATGGGCGAAAGCCACCATGCCATCCGCATGATGGGCGAATACACCGCGCCGGGGCGGCTGCATCAGTGCTACAGCTTTGAAATGATGGGCTATGATTATTCGCCCTCCTTCTTCCGCGGCAAGATCGAGGAATTCTTCAAGGGCGCCCCGGATGGCTGGCCGATGTGGGCGTTTTCCAACCATGACGTGGTGCGCCATGCCACCCGCTGGGCGAAACACGGCCTCAGCCAGGATGCGCTGGCGCGGCAGGCGGGGGCGTTGATCCTGTCGTTTCAGGGTTCCATCTGCCTGTGGCAGGGTGAGGAGCTGGGGCAGACCGATACCGAACTGGCGCTGGAGGAACTGACCGATCCGCAGGGCATCAACTTCTGGCCGGAACCTGTGGGCCGCGACAACACCCGCACGCCGATGGTCTGGGATGGCAGCGCCAACGGCGGTTTTACCGGCGGCAACGGTGCACCCTGGCTGCCGGTAAAGGCACCGCAACTGGCGCGCAACGTGGCGGCGCAGGCGGGGGTGGCGGGGTCGGTGCTGGAAAGCTACCGCGAGATGCTGGCCTTCCGCCGGGCGACACCGGCGCTGCGCGGGGCGGCGGCGACGCGGTTCCTGGACCTGCCCGACCCGGTGCTGGGCTTTGTGCGCGGCACGGGGGATGAGGCGGTGGTCTGCCTGTTCAACCTGTCGCCCGGAAGCCTGCGGCTGACCGCGACGGGGCTGGGCGACCAGATCGGCCCGCGGCAGGCGGCGGCGCTGAAGGGCGGGGTGCTGGAGCTGGGGCCGAACGCGGTGGCGTTCTTCCGGGTGGACGGTGAGGTCGGCCTGGGGTGAGGCGGCCGGGGCGGTGCGTGCAAGCACGCACCCTACGGGGCAGGCG
>JACZKR010000402.1 GCA_014859945.1 Paracoccaceae bacterium
CACCACCCCACCCCTACCCCAGCGTCCGCATCTGCGGCGACTGGGTCCGCAGGCTTGGCTCCAGGATCAGCTCGGTCAGCGCCCAGACCAGCGCGTCCAGCCGGTCGGGGCTGCCCTTGCCGTGATAGCCCTGCGGCGTCATCCGGCACATCTGCTCTTCCAGCGCATGCAGCCCGCGCACATGGGCCACCCGGCCCAGCTCGTACAGCCCCGCCACCGGCTCGGCCCGCGCCGCCTTGGAAGTCGTCGCATGCACCAGCTTCAGCGGCACCACCGCGTCGATGTTGCGGATGACCGAGGCCACCAGAAGCCCGCCCTGATTGGACTCGGCGATCAGCCGCTGCGCCCCGTGGCGCTGCATCGCGGCCAGCGCCGCCCGCGCCCAGATCTCGGGCGAGGCGCGGGCGACCGTGGCATCCTCCAGCACCACCGCGCGCCAGTTTTGCGGCGGGCCCCTGGTCACGGCGCCCACCACCACGATGCCGCATTCGTCGCTGGCGCGTCCGCCGGTCACCGCCGGGTCCACCGCCACCACCACGCGGTCGAACTCGGGCAAGGCATCGACCCGCCCCTTTTCCAGCATCTCGGTGGTCCAGAGCGCCCCCTCGACATCCTCGATCAGCAACCCCTCCAGCTCCTGCTGGCCGCGCCGCGTGCCGCCAAAGCGGTGCTGCACCTCGGCCAGGAACGAGGCCGCCAGATTCGCGCGGTTCGCCTCGGTCGGGGCATGGGTCATCACGGTCGAGGGGTTCTGCAACACCCCCTTCAGCACCGCCACATTGGCGGGCGTCGTCGTCACCACCTGCTGAGGGTTGTCGCCCAGCCGAAGCGCGAACTGCAACTGGTCCCAGGCCTCCTGCCCCTTGGGCCATTTGGCCAGCTCATCGGCCCAGGCGGCATCGAACTGCGGCCCCCGCAGGCTTTCGGGATCGAAGGCCGAATAGACCTGCGCCACCGCGCCGTTCGGCCAGACCAGCCGCTTGCGCCCTGCCTCCCAGTCGGGCCGGCGGTCAGGCGGGGAACAGGCCAGGATGCCGCTTTCCCCCATGATCATCACCTCGCGCACCTGATCGACCGTCTCGCCGACCAGCGCCACGCGCCGCGCCCGCCCCGGCGCCTCGGGCGTCGGGCCTTCCACCTGCGCGCGCACCCATTCCGCACCCGCCCGCGTCTTGCCCGCACCGCGCCCGCCCAGGATCACCCAGGTCTTCCACGCCCCCTCGGGCGGCAGCTGATGCGGCATCGCCCAGAATTCGAACAGCCAGGGCAGCGACAACAGCGCATTGTCCGTCAGCCCGCGGATGAAGTCATCCGCCACCTCCTGCGTCGCGGAGGCGAGCCAGGCGGCGCCCGATTTCATCGCGCGCGGCGTCAAAGTCGAGACCGGCGGCTCCGACAGCCCCGGCAGCCTGCTTGCGGAGTTTTTCAACCTTGTTCCTTTCCTCAATGTAAAGCTGAAGCGCCGTGCGAAGGTTCGCGACCTGCGCGCGCGCCTCCTTCACATGGTCGAACTCACCGCGTTTGACGGCCTGAACCGTCAGCGCGATGACTTCCGCCGCCTCGCTCAGCCAATCCGCCGTCACCGCCAGAACCGCGTCCGGCGTGTTCTCTCCGACAGAGAAAGTGATCGTCATGCCTGCCTGACCTGCCTCTCATGCTGCCCCCGCACGAGCGAAATGAAAAAACGGCTGCGGGGTTCCCCCCGAGCCGTTGCCCACTTCTCCTAGCATGCCTGAAACACTACTTCAGGCCGTGCGCCCTGTCAAATTGCCCGCCCCGGTTGCAGCGCGCGCGCCGTTAACCCTTCGGCTACTGCGGCGGCCAGCGGCCCTCTTTCAGCATCTGGCGCACTTCCAGCGGCGGATAGATCTTCTCCAGCATCGCCCGGTCGTTCAGCGCCACCCGCACCTCCTGCAGGGCAGCCGCCGTCGGGCTGCCCTCGGCCACCTTGGCCTGCGCCGCCAGATAGGGCAGCGTAAAGCCGCGCCCGTCCACCGCATCCAGCCGCGCCCCGCGCTTCATCAGGAAGGCCGCCATCTCCCAGTTGTCCACGATGGCCGCCGCCAGAATCGGCGTGGCCTTGTGATAGCCCTTGGCCTCGATATCGCCGCCGGCATCCAGAATCGCCCCGACCTTCTTCTGGTCGTTCTGCTTGATCGTCCAGAAGATGATCGGCAGGCCATCCGGCCCCTCGGCTTTCGGGTTGGTCTCTGCCGCCGCCATGCCATCCGTCTCCTTGCAGCCCGCAAGCGGCGCCATCACCAGCCCCGCCGCCATCAGCGCGGCGAAGATCAGCCTAGACCCTCCGCCGCTCATTTGCATCCGTTCTTCGCCTGATCGCCGGCAATCGCGCCGGCCATGCCGTCTTCTATCCAGAAACCCACGGCCGACGATCCGGCGGAACTGGAGCTGATTGCGCGCAGCGCGACGCCGGCAACCTATACGCCCGGAAG
>JACZKR010000053.1 GCA_014859945.1 Paracoccaceae bacterium
CGGGGCATCCTGCCCCGCCCGTTCGGCGGATGCAACCCGCGCCGCAAGCCGTTCGGTAAACCCTGCGCTGGCAAGGCGATGGGCCAGTTCCACCGCCGCCGCGACGCCCGTGGCATCGGACGATCCGTGCGATTTCACAACCGTGCCGTTCAGCCCCAGAAACACGCCGCCATTGGCCAGCCGCGGATCGATCCGCCGCGACAGCCGCTTCAGCGAGTTCAGCGCCAGCAGGGCCGCAAAGCGCGACAGCCAGCCGGCGTTGAAGGCTTCCTTCAGGAAATCCGAGATCAGCTTGGCCGTGCCTTCGCCGGTCTTCAGCGCGATATTGCCGGTGAACCCGTCGGTCACGATCACATCCACCCGGTCGGAAGGCAGGTCGCTGCCCTCGACGAAACCGATGTAGTCATAGGCCCCGGCCTCGGCCGCCTTGGCCATCTGCGCCGCCGCCTCATGCAGTTCGGCACGGCCCTTGTGGTCTTCGGTGCCGACATTCAGAAGCCCGATGCGCGGCCGGGTCAGGCCCATGCCGTTGCGGGCATAGCTGGCCCCCATCGCGGCATATTGCAGAAGGTCGGGGGCCTCGGCCTTGATGTCGGCGCCCACGTCCAGCATCACGTTGAAGCCGGAAGGATTGCGCGAGGGCCAGTAGCAGGCGATGGCCGGGCGGTTCACCCCGGGCAGCTTGCGCAGCCGCAGCATCGACACCGCCATCAGCGCGCCGGTATTGCCGCAGGATACCGCAGCCTGCGCCTCGGCGTTCTTCACGCTGTCGATGGCCGACCACATCGAGGTGCCGTTGCCGTTGCGCATGACCTGGCTGGGCTTGTCGTGCATCGTCACGACACGCTCGGCAGGACGCAGATCGACCCGGCCCGCCAATGCGGGCTGCCGCGCCAGCAGGCGCTTCAGTTCGGCCTCGTTGCCGTGCAGGATGAAATGCGCGTCGGGCAGACGTTCGGCGCAAAGCACAAGACCGGCGACAACGGCCGCCGGCCCGCGATCTCCGCCCATCGCGTCAACGGAAATGACGACGCGCCCTGCGCCTGCTGCCGACGGAATTTCCTCTTCGGTCGCCATCGGGGCGCGGGGTCGTCAGACGCGGCTTACGCCGCGTCCTCGTCGATATCCACGGCCTTGGTCGCCACGACTTCGCGGGCATCGTAATGGCCGCAAGCCGGGCAGACGTGGTGCGGGCGCTTCAGCTCGCCGCAGTTCGAGCATTCCTGCGGATTGCCGGCGACCAGCGCATCATGGGCACGACGCATGTTGCGGCGCGAACGGGTGACTCGGTTCTGAGGGACAGCCATGTCTCGACCTCGAAGTTGGGGGACAGGCCCCTGATTTTCCTTTGATTCCAAGGGTATCGGCCACATAGGTGGTCGCGGCGCGAAGGCCCCGGATGAGGCGCGGAACATAGCCGGATTCCCCGTGGGCGCAAGCCCCTTTCTGCACGCGCGCTATTCGCCCTCTGCGCCGTCCTTTTTCAACTGCTGCGCGAGGCCGGCCAGACCGGCAAAGGGGTTCAGGTCGGCCTGCCGCAGGGGGGCGACGCCGGGCGCGGCAAAGACCGCCTCGCCCAGTTCGGCACCCGGCGCGCGGGGATAGGGCGGCAGGGCCAGCGCCAGCGCCTCAAGCGCCACCGCCGCCACGTCGATCACTTCGGGCAGCGGCTCAACCTCTTCCCCGGGCATTTCGGCCTCATCGCCCTCGGGCTCGGCATAATCGGCCAGATAGCGGCGCAGCACGGGTTCCTGCAGTTTCGCCGGCACCGGGGCCAGCGTGACCGAACAGGCCTGCACCGCATCGGCCTGCAATTCGGCTTCCAGCACGAAGTCGCGGCGGCCCTCGGGGCGAATCTCGCCCTTCAGGACCAGCGCCGGCAGCTCGATCAGCCCCAGCGCCGCCGCGATCAGCCGGCGGTCGGCCGCCTCGGGGCGGAAGGCAAAGCGCAGGGGCTTGCGGGCGGGCATGGCGGCCAGCCGGTAGGGCTGGCTGGGCAGGGCGGATGCGTCGGGCATCGGGGCCTCCTTCGCGGCGCCGCCCCGG
>JACZKR010000403.1 GCA_014859945.1 Paracoccaceae bacterium
CCCCCTGCCCCATCCGGGCGAAGACCGCCCCATACCGGCACAGATCGCGCGCCGTCAGGCAGATGCCGCCGTTCAGCGCCGGCATTCCCGTGCGGTCGGTCGCCACATGCAGCGCGCCCTCTACCCCCGCCGCATCGGCCAGATCGGCCATATGGGCCAGCAGCGGCCGCCCGCCGGCCGCCTCGGCCACCAGCGCCAGCACATCGGTATTGGCGCTTTTATACAGGCACAGGCCCGTGGGGTTGGTGGTATCGGCCCGGCCCGGCGCAAGGCCGATGCCGTTCAGGAAGGCGCGGTTCGTGGGTTCCGCGCCCGCCGGCAGGCGCATGCCCATGGCCGCTTCGTGCAGGAAAGCGGTGGTGTCGGGGTTGTGGTAATCCTCTTCATAGGCGTTCAGGACGTTCATGTTCAGCACGTCCTGCACCGTCGCCCCGGCATAGCCCGCACCGATATCGGGCAGGATTTGCCCCACCGGCGCCGCCAGATCGACGCGGCCCTCTTCCCACAGCCGGCCAAGGATCAGGTTCACCGACATTTTCGACACCGACATGATCGAATGCGGCCGGTCGGGGCCGAAATCGGGGGCGTAGGCTTCAAACAGCAGGCGGTTCCCCTCGGTCACCGCCATGGCGGAAAACCACGGCAGGCCGGCCAGCTCGCGCAGATCGGCGCGGCGGGCGATGGCCAGATCGGCCGACAGCCGCAGGTCCATCACCCGGCCGGCGCGGAAGGACGCGACATAGCGCGACAGCCGGTGCAGGTTGTGAAAGCCATGGCGGCGGTGGGGGGCCGAATTCCACCGCGGGCGCGCATCGGCGCCCACGGCCAGATCGGGGTTCGGATGGGTGTCGGGCATCGGCTCCTCCTGCCCGGTCAGCCTAGGGCGACGCGCGGGCGGCGGCAGCGGCAAACGCGCCATCCGCGCGGCGTTTTCCGGCTTCAGCCCGCCAGCCGCCGGGCCAGAGCATTCTGCCGCTCGATCAGGCGCGGCAGGTCGATGGTGGCCATCTGGCCGTCGCGGACCACCTGCCGCCCCTCGACGAACAGATCGCGCACCCGCACCGGGCCGCACAGCATCAGCGCCGCGACCGGGTCCCAACTGCCCGCCGCCTCGATCCCGCGCATGTCCCAGATCGCCAGATCGGCGCGCTTGCCGGGGGCAAGGCTGCCGCAATCGTCGCGCCCCAGAACGCGGGCGCCGCCCAGCGTGGCAATCTCCAGCATCTCGCGCGCGCTCATCGCGTCGGCGCCGCGCGCGACCCGTTGCAGCAGCATCGCCATCCGCGCCTCGGCCACCAGGTTGCCCGCGTCGTTCGAGGCCGATCCGTCCACCCCCAGCCCCAGCTTCACCCCGGCATCGCGCATCGCGCGGACCGGCGCGATGCCGGACCCAAGGCGACAATTCGAACAGGGGCAATGGGCAACCCCGGTACGCGACCGGGCGAAAAGTTCAATTTCCGAACCATCAAGCTTCACGCAATGGGCATGCCAGACATCGTCGCCGGTCCAGCCCAGGTCTTCGGCATATTGCCCGGGGCGGCAGCCGAACTGCGCCAGCGAATAGGCGATATCCTCATCATTCTCGGCCAGATGGGTGTGCAGCATCACCCGCTTGTCCCGCGCCAGCAGCGCCGCATCCCGCATCAGATCGCGGCTGACCGAGAAGGGCGAACAGGGGGCGAGGCCGACCCGCACCATCGCCCCCGGCCGGGGGTCGTGAAAGCGGTCAACCACGCGGATCATGTCCTCAAGGATCGCCGCTTCCTTCTCGACCAGCGCATCGGGGGGCAGGCCGCCCGCGCTTTCGCCAATGCTCATCGCGCCGCGCGTGGGGTGAAAGCGCAGCCCCACCTCGGCCGCCGCCGCGATGGTGTCATCCAGCCGCGCCCCGTTGGGGTAAAGATAGAGGTGGTCCGAAGTCAGCGTGCAGCCCGACAGCGCCAGTTCCGCCAGCCCGGTCTGGGCGCTGACGAACATCTCCTCGGGCCCGAAGCGGCCCCAGATCGGGTAAAGCGTGCGCAGCCAGCCGAAGAGCAGCGCATCCTGCCCGCCCGGCACCGCGCGCGTCAGCGTCTGATAGAGGTGATGGTGCGTGTTCACGAAGCCCGGCGTCACCACGGCACCCGTGGCATCCACCACCTCGGCCCCCGGCGCCTGCAGGCCCTGCCCCACGGCGGCAATCTGACCCCCGCTTATCAGCACATCGCCGCCGGCAATTTCGGCGCGCGCGTCGTTCATCGTCACCACGGCGGTGGCGTTGCGGATCAGGATTTCAGGCATGACGGTTCCCTTGCTGCCCACCCCTTCGGTGGATCGGGAACGGCCGGACGACAGAAGGGGGAAGGACTCGGCTCCGGCGCCGCCATTCTAGGGAATAGGGCGCGGCGGATCAACCGGGCAGCGGGCCGAGGCAGTGCCTCGGCCCGCTGCCAAGGGGCGTCAGAAGATGTCGAACAGATAGAGCAGGATAATGATCGGGATCGGAATCCCAAGAAGCCAGGCGCCAATGCCTTTCATGGCCGTTTCCTTTCGTTTTCAATGGGCGGTCTTGAACGTCATGGGTCCCTGCCGGAGCAGGGATTTCAGGGCCGGCGACACCGCGCCGCCTGTTTTCGATATGGGGCCCTCCGGCGCCGGGGCAAGTTTGGGGCCGGGGCGCGCCTTGCGGTAAGCGCCCGGAAGAGAAAATCAAGTGATTGATACTAAATAATAATACGAACGAACCCCGCCCGAAAGCGACGTTACGTCATCCGTTCAGCAGCGCCAGCGCCTCGGCATGCAGGGCGGGGCTGGCGGCGGCAAGGATCTGCCCGCCGTCATGGGCCGGGCGGCCCTGCCAGTCGGTCACGATGCCGCCCGCCGCCTGAATGACCGCGATGGGAGCCTGCACGTCATAGGCCTGCAGCCCCGCCTCGATCACCAGATCAATCTGCCCGGCCGCGATCAGCGCATAGGCGTAGCAATCGGTGCCGTAACGCACGAGTTTCGCCTTCGGCGCCACCCGGCGGAAAGCCGCCCCTTCCTCGGCCGTGCCAACCTCGGGGAAGGTGGAAAACAGGATCGCCTGCGACAGCGGCCGCGCCGGGCGCACCGCCAGCACGGCACGGCCCGAAGGCCCGTTCACTTCGGCCCGGCCCAGACCGCCCTCGAACCGCTCACGGATATAGGGCTGGTCGATGATGCCGTAGATCGGCCCGGTTTCGTCGCGGACCGAGATCAGAACCCCCCAGGTCGGCGTGCCCGACAGATAGCCGCGCGTCCCGTCGATCGGGTCCAGCACCCAAGTCAGGCCGCTGGTGCCGGCGACGCTGCCGAACTCTTCGCCCAGAATGCCGTCCTGCGGGCGGCGGCGGGCCAGGATGTCGCGCATCCGCTGTTCCGACAGCCGGTCGGCCACGGTTACCGGGTCAAACCGCTCGGCCTCCTTGGTTTCGGCTGAAAGACCGGGCGACCGGAAATGCAGAAGCGTCGCCTCGCGCGCCGCATCGGCAAGCGCATGGGCGGTGGCGATCAGGTCGGCGGTCTCGGAAGCGGTCAGGCTGGCCATGGCGGTCCCCATCGGGGCAAAGGAAAGCCCCCGCGCCGGGCTAGCGGCACGGGGGCAAAGGGTCAAGGGCGCTGTTGGCGCCGAAGGCTCAGGCCGCGTCGGACAGCACGCGCGCCAGATCGAACAGGCGGCGGCGCTGCGCTTCGGGGATCGAGTAGTAGGACCGCACCAGTTCCAGCGCTTCCTTGTCCGCCATCAGATCGCCGGTCGCGGCTTCGGCCGCGGCGGCGCCATCGGCCAGCCCTTCGAAGAAGAAGGCGATTGTCACACCCATGGCATCGGCAATGTCCCAAAGCCGCGAGGCGCTGACGCGGTTCATGCCGGTTTCATACTTCTGAATCTGCTGGAACTTGATCCCGACCTTGTCGGCCAGCTGTTGCTGGGTCATTCCGATCATCCAGCGACGGTGCCGGATACGCTTGCCGACATGGGCATCAACGGGGTGCTTCATTCCAATCTCCTACAGGCTACTCTTTTACCGACGACCGGGCCGTCATACCCTTACAAGCAAGTTTCTTGCCAAATCCTGCCCAAGGCGCCGTGCCGTGAAAATTCTTTGAACCGCCGCGAAAACCTGTCCTTTTGGATATGTCGAATTATACAACCGGAGAAGAGTCCGGCACAGAACGGCCCCTGTCGCGCTATGGGGTCGCCGGAAGCGGTCGGTTCGCCCTATGCGGGTAATGCGATTTGCAATGCAAAATGCAACGATTTCGGCGCAGATCGTTTGCAAAATGCAACGATCACCGCCTTGACGCCCCCCGCCAGCCGGTCTTCGATACCGCGGCACAGCGAAAAGGAGGCCGCATGCGAATCTGGCAGGTGACCGAAACCGGCGGCCCCTTCACCCCGGCCCACGCGCCCGAGCCGCTGCCCGGCCCGGGTGAGGCGCTGGTGCGGGTGGCGGCGGTGGGCCTCAACTTCGCCGATCTGCTGATGCGCGACGGCAAGTATCAGGAACGCCCGCCCCTGCCCTACATCCCGGGGATGGAGATGGCGGGCACCGTCCTGTCCCTTGGTCCGGGCACCGAAGGCCCCGCGCCGGGAACCCGGGTGATGGCCTATCTGGGCCGCGGCGCGCTGGCCGAGGTGGTGGCGGTGCCGGTCGCCCGGCTTCTGCCCCTGCCCGATGCGATGCCCTTCGATCATGCCGCCGCCTTCCCGGTGGCCTATGGCACCTCTCACCTTGCACTCGACCACAAGGCGCGGCTGCAACCCGGCGAGACGCTGCTGGTTCTGGGTGCGGCCGGCGGCGTCGGCCTGACGGCGGTCGAGATCGGCCACCGGATGGGCGCCCGCGTGGTGGCCTGCGCCCGGGGCGAGGCGAAGCTGCAGGTCGCCCGCGCCGCTGGCGCCGACATGGCCATCGACAGCGAAACGCCCGACCTGAAGGCGGCCTTCAAGGCCCTGGGCGGGGTGGATGTGGTCTATGACGCGCTGGGGGGCGCGGCGGGTGAGGCCGCGCTGTCCGCCCTGCGCCCCGAAGGCCGGTTCCTGGCCATCGGCTTTGCCTCGGGCGAGGTGCCGCAGATCCGCGCCAATCACCTTCTGGTCAAGAACCTGACCGTCATCGGCCTGTGGTGGGGCGGCTATCTGAACTTTGCCCCCGCCGTGCTGGACGACAGCCTGCGGCAGTTGCTTGGCTGGTATGCTGAAGGCGGGCTGCGGCCCCATGTCAGCCACGCCCTGCCCTTCGCCGACCTGCCCCTTGCGCTGGACCTGCTGCGCGACCGCAAGTCCACCGGCAAGGTCGTCGTCACTCTGCCGCCGTAAGGTCCAGCCGTTCGGCGACCACCGGCCGCCCGCCCGCGCGCTGCGCATAGGCGCGGCGCAGCATCTCGGCCAGCGCCAGGATCGTCGGGCTGTGGGCCGGCTGCGCGTGATAAAGGTTCACCTGCATTCGCGACAGTTCCGGCAGCGCCCCGCCATGCGAGATGCGTTCGACATAGGGCGGCTCGGACCCGGCCAGCACGGTATGCACCGCCAGATCGGCACTGACCGAGGCTTCGACCGTGCGCGTCGAATCGCTTTCCACTGCCATCTCCCAGGGTATCCCCGCCTGATCCAGCGCCGCCTGAACCCCCTGCCGGAAGATGCAGTTGTGTTCATAGGCCAGCCGCAGCGGCCGCCCCTTCCAGCAGGTGCCGCCCGGCGCGCCGACCCAGACCAGCTGCAGCTCGGCAATCGTCTCGCCCCCCGGCTCGACTCCCGCCTCGGTCGTCAGGATCACGTCGCATTCGCCCCGCGCGAACTGCGCCTTCAGAACCCGGGTGAAAGACGACAGCAGCGTCACCCGCATCTTGGGATATTCCACCGCGAACCGCTTCAGCACCTGCGGAATCGCCGGATAGACGATGTCATGCGGCACCCCCAGCACGATCTCGCCCTCATATTCCTCACGCGTCAGGCGGGCGAAGGCTTCGTCATTCAGGGCCAGCATCTTGCGGGCATAGCCCAGAAGCTGCTCACCCGCCGCCGTCAGCGCCACCTGCCGGCCCGACCGGTCGAGCAGCGGCACGTCCAGCATTTCCTCAAGCCGCTTGATCTGCATCGAGACGGCCGATTGCGTCAGGTTCAGGAATCCCGCCGCCCGCGTCACCCCGCCGGCATCGGCGATGGCCACGAAGGACCGCAGAGAGGTCATGTCAAGATTGCGCGGCATATCGTTATCCGTGATGTGACAAGTCAAAACCATTCATTTCCATAATGTCCGCGATTCGTCTAGAAGGATCATATCTCCTGATGGCAACGGCCTGACGGATCACGAAACCCGATGAACCCGGAAAGGACATCCCATGTTCGCCTCGCTCCACACCTCGACCTTTGCCGTGCGGCGGTTGTCGCGGCGCGGCAGCCCGCTGCGCCTTGCCGGCCGGCTTCTGGACATGGTCGCGCTGCACCGTCAGCGCCACAGCCTTGCCCTTCTGGACGACGCGATGCTGCGCGATATCGGCCTGACCCGCGAAGAGGCCGAGATCGAAGCCACCCGCCCCCTGTGGGACGTGCCGCGCCACTGGAAGGCCTAAGGGTAAACCGGCGCCGCGCATTCAGCTTTTCGGCGCCGGAAATCCTTGAAATCGCGTGAGTGAACCCCGATATTTTCGGCATAAGGCGGCGCGGCCGAAATCGCGTCGCCCGCCAAGAGAACTCGGAGGCTTCATATGGCACAATTCGACACGATCCGGACGGCGGGCGTCAACGTTGGCGCGCGCATCGACGAAGGGCTTCGCGCCCACATGAACAAGGTCTATGGGCTGATGTCCGTGGCCATGCTCATCACCGGCGCCGCCGCCTGGGCGATTGCCGGACTTGCCGTCACCAGCGACCCATCGCAGACCGGCCTTGCGATTGCCGCGGGCGAATACCTGACCAACTTCGGCTATGCGCTTTATGCTTCGCCCCTGAAATGGGTGGTGATCTTCCTGCCGCTGGCGCTGGTCTTCGGCTTTTCGGCCATGATCAACCGCCTGTCGGTCGGCGCGGCGCAGCTGTTCTTCTATGTCTTCGCGGTGGCGATGGGTGTGTCGATCTCGTCGATCTTCCTCGTCTATACCCAGACCTCGATCGCGCAGACCTTCCTTGTGACGGCCATCGCCTTTGCCGCCCTGTCGCTGTATGGCTACACGACCAAGCGTGACCTGTCGGCCTTCGGCACCTTCCTGATGATGGGTCTGATCGGCCTGATCGTGGCCTCGATCGTGAACATCTTCCTGGCCTCGTCGGCGCTGGCCTTCGCCATCTCGGCGATCGGTGTGCTGCTGTTTGCCGGCCTGACCGCCTATGACACGCAGAACATCAAGAACACCTACATCCAGCACGCCGTCCACGGCGATCAGGAATGGCTGGGCAAGGCCGCCATCATGGGCGCCCTGAACCTCTACATGGACTTCATCAACCTGTTCATGTTCCTGCTGCAGTTCATGGGCCAGAACCGCGAATAAGCGGATCGCCAGAAACACCGAAGGGCCGGGGGAAACCCCGGCCCTTTTCATTTCCCCCCCCGGCTGCCCCGGCAGAGCGGGCCAGCCCGCCAGAAAGCCCCGCACCCCTGCGGGGCTGGTCAGGCGCACCACGGGCTTTGCGCTTGTCGCCGCCAGCCGCGCGATGGCGTCGCGTGCGCTTCGCCGCGTGCGCCAGATGAAGCGCCAGAAGTTCAGCGTCTCTGGCCCGAACCCCTCGGGGCAGCCGGGCGGCAGGTCTGGGCGGCTCTGGCCATGCCAGCGCAGCGTGCGCCACAACACGCGCCGGAAGCGCAGCGCCAGGGGCAGGTCCAGCCAGATCAGCAGATCGGCCCGCGCCAGCCGGTTGGGCCAGGTGGCGGAATGGCCGCCCTCGAAGATCCAGCGCTCCCCGGCCTCGACCTCATGGCAAAGCCGGGTCTTTTCGTCCCGGGGCCGCTCGGTCCAGCCCGGCATCCAGTGGATCAGGTCGATATGCACCACCGGCAGGCCCGTCAGCCGCCCCAGTTCCCGCGCCAGCGTCGATTTGCCCGACCCCGGCTGACCGACGATCATGATGCGCTGCATGGCCTGCCCTTCGCCGCGGCAAAGCAAAAGGCCGCGCCCTGCGGCACGGCCCCGAACCGGAAATCCGGAAAGGCGATCTTACTTGATCTTGCCTTCCTTGTATTCCACATGCTCCCGCTTCACGGGGTCATATTTCTTCACGACCATCTTTTCGGTCATGGTGCGGGCGTTCTTCTTGGTCACATAGAAGTGGCCGGTGCCCGCCGTCGAGTTCAGACGGATCTTGATCGTCGTCGGCTTCGCCATTTCTTCTCTCCTCAGGCCCCAGGGGCGGGGCCCGTGGGTGAAAATCTTGAAGCCCGCCTTTTACCCATGGCCGGGGCAGAGTCAACAGGCAAACCGGCAAATTTCTGGCCTGCCGGGGCCGTGGAGGCCAGATATGCGCGGATGGCCTGTAAGCCGGATTCTGTCCAAGGGTTTCCCCTCTGGATGACCATTCCTCTGCCGCACGCGTTACCGCGGCGGTCAAGCTGCCAACCCGGGCCTCTGGGCTGAAGCGTCCCTGCGGAGGTCTCCGGCAGCCTTGCGACTGTGAACCCGGACCTTTCCGCGCGAGGCCCCTATTCGGCATTGCTCCGGGTGGGGCTTGCCGTGCCGTCCCGGTTGCCCGGTCCGCGGTGGGCTCTTACCCCACCGTTTCACCCTGACCATGGCGAACCATGGCAGACTCTTCTCTGTGGCGCTTTCCCTGGGGTTGCCCCCGCCGGGCGTTACCCGGCACCCTTGCTTCATGGAGTCCGGACTTTCCTCGAAGCTTCCGCCCCGCGGTCATCCGGCCATCCGCGCGAGGGGGGCATAGGCCCTTGGCCCGGTGCCGTCAACCGCCAAGACCGGCCGGCCCCGCCGGAAAACGCCGCGCCAGATCGGCGGCCAGCGCCGCATCGGTGGCATCGGCCGGTCCCGTGGCCCAGGGGCGGAAACGCAGGCGGAAGGCGCGCAGGATCACATCGGGCGCCGCCTCGGGATAGCCGAAGGCGCGGGCATGGGGCACGAAGCCAGCCGGATCGGCGGGTTCCGCCGGTCCGGGCCAGACCGACAGCCCCGCCAGCGCCAGCCGCCGCCAGTCGAACCGCGGGCCGGGATCGGACTTGCGGTCGGGCGCCATGTCGGAATGGGCGATGACGCGATACGCCGGGATCGCCCACCGCGCCATGATGCCGGCCAACAGATGCTCCAGCGCCGCCATCTGCGGCTGGCTGAAGGGCTGACGGCCGGTATTGGCCAGTTCGATCCCGATGGAATGGCTGTTGATGTCCTCTAGCCCCGCCCAGCCGCCCGCCCCGGCATGCCAGGCGCGCGCCGCCTCATCGACCAGCGCCTCGGCCTCGCCCCGTTCACTGATCAGCCAGTGCGCCGACACTTCTGCCGCAGGGTCACACAGCCGCGCCCGCGCCTCGGCGCAGCTGGCCATGGCGGTGTAATGCAGCACAATGACCGAAGGGCGCACCCCGCCCCGCCTTTCGCCGAAATTCGGCGAAACCGGCAGGCTCACTGCAGCGCGGTGCGGAAGGGCCGGGGATCCCAGCCGCAGGCATAGCCGTCGCCATCGGGGTCCAGCCCCTTGCGGTCCTTCTCGGGGCCGCCGGCGGCCAGAAATGCCTCCTGTGCCAGATCGGGCGAGGTGTAGCGGGCGCAGTTGCGATCCGCGCTCGACAGCGACAGGCCCGAGCGGTTGTACATCTGCGTCCCCGGCGGGTGGCTGGTGGACAGCGCGAACTGCACGATGTTCGGCCCGGTGTCACCGGTGCGTTCGGGCAGCGCGGTGGGCTGGTCGACGTGATACTGCGCGCGGTTGCGGGCAATCCGCTGGGCATCGCTTTCGATGCTTTCGCGGGCGCTGACCGCGTTGAAATCCTGCTCGTCCGACATGGCGGCGGGGGCGACCGCATCCATCTCGGATGTGGTTTCCTGAATGCCGGCCGGCGCATTGCCGCGCGGCTGGTTGCGGTTGTCGATGCTGGTCACCGGCGCCGTGGCGGCGGGGGCAGCGGGCGCCGTCGCCCGGTCAATCGCCGCCGCCGCCCCATCGGGCGTAAAGACCGGCGATGCCGCCGGCGCAGGCGCGGGCGCGGCCGTGCGGTCCTTCATGTAGGAATTATAATCCTCAAACCCCACGCCCGCCCCGGAATCGGGAACCTGGGTGGTGCAGGCGGCCAGAACGGCGGCCGCCATCAGCGCAAGCTGCGAACGCATGTCAACTGCCTCGGCGTTTCTTGATTCCGCCGCCCATTACCACCATTTGGCAGGCTTGGAAACAAAGCCCGCAGCCCGCTCCAGCACATAGGCGTGATTGAGCAGCGCACCCTCTTCCCACGGCCGCCCGATCAGCTGCAGGCCCAGGGGCAGGCCCTGACGGTCCAGCCCGACCGGCACCGCAACCCCCGGCAGACCGGCCAGGTTCACCGTCACCGTGAAGACGTCGTTCAGATACATCTGGACCGGGTCGGCACTGGCCATTTCACCCAGGCCAAAGGCGCTGGACGGTGTCGCGGGCGTCAGGATGGCGTCGATGCCGGCGGCAAAGGCCAGTTCGAAGTCGCGCTTGATCAGGGCGCGCACCTTGCGGGCGCGGTTGTAATAGGCGTCATAGAAGCCGGCCGACAGCACATAGGTGCCCACCATGACCCGCCGCTGCACCTCGGGACCAAAGCCCTCGGCCCGGGTCTTTTCGTACATGTCAACGATGCCCTCGCCCGCCGCCAGCGTGGCGCGGTGGCCATAGCGCACCCCGTCATACCGCGCGAGGTTGGATGAGGCTTCGGCCGGCGCGATGACGTAATAGGCCGGCAGCGCGTATTTGGTATGCGGCAGCGAGATATCGGCAATCTCGGCCCCGGCATCCTTTATCATCGCGATGCCCTGCTGCCACAAAGCCTCGATCTCGGCCGGCATGCCGTCCATGCGGTATTCGCGCGGAATGCCGATCTTCTTGCCCCGGATGTCGCCGGTCAGCGCCGCTTCGAAATCCGGCACCGGCAGGTCGGCGCTGGTCGAATCCTTCGGGTCATGGCCCGACATCGACTGCAGGAAGATCGCCGCATCGCGCACCGATTTCGTCATCGGCCCCGCCTGATCCAGCGAGGACGCGAAGGCCACGATGCCCCAGCGGCTGACCCGCCCATAGGTCGGCTTGATCCCGGTGATGCCGGTGAAGGCCGCCGGCTGACGGATGGACCCGCCGGTATCGGTGCCCGTGGCCGCAAGGCACAGGTCCGCCGCCACCGCCGCCGCCGAGCCGCCAGACGACCCGCCCGGCGTCAGCGCCGTGTCATCATTGCCGCGCCGCCAGGGGTTGACCACATCGCCATAGCACGAGGTCTCGTTCGAGCTGCCCATGGCGAATTCATCCATGTTCAGCTTGCCCAGCATCACCGCGCCGTCGCCGAAAAGCTTCGTCGTGACGGTCGATTCATACTCGGGCCGGAAGCCTTTCAGAATGTTCGATGCCGCCTGTGACGGCACGCCCTTGGTGCAGAACAGATCCTTGATGCCCAAAGGAATGCCGCACATCGACGGCGCGTCGCCCGCCGCCAGCCGCGCATCCGCCGCCCGCGCCTGTTCCAGCGCGATTTCCGGGGTCTTGTGGACAAAGGCGTTCAGCCCGTCGGCCGCATCGATGGCCGTCAGGCAGGACATCGTCAGGTCAACCGCCGAAATCTCGCCCTTGCGCAGCGCGTCGCGGGCGGCGGCGATGGTCCAGCTGTTCGCGGGGGTTGCGGGCGCGCTCATTCCACCACCTTCGGCACGGCAAAGAAGCCTTCGCGCGCATCCGGCGCATTCTTCAGGATCGCCTCCTGCATGTTGCCGTCGGTCACCTCATCGGCCCGCCGCTTCAGCCGCATCGGCGTGACCGAGACCATGGGTTCGATCCCGTCCACATTCACCTCGTTCAGCTGCTCCATGAAGCCAAGGATGCCGGAAAGCTCGCGGGCAAGGTCGGGCAGGCGCGCGTCCTCCACCCGGATCCGGGCGAGATGGGCCACCTTCCTTGCGGTGTCGATGTCGATGGACATGGGCTGACTCCACTGTGATTGCGCCCCGTTTAGCGGTCTGCCCCCCGGCTCGCAAGATGAAGGCGCCCGGCCCGCGGCGGGGAAAGGGGTTTCGCCGCAGGTTCCGCCGCCGGAAAGATGGTTGACATGGAAACCATCTCCATATAGTTTCCACGGAAACCAACGGAGCCGCCATGCCCGCCGCCCTGACAGACCATCTTGGCTATCTTCTGCGCGCCCTGTCGAACCACGTCTCGCAGGGCTTTGCCGCCCGGCTGGCGGCCGAAGGCACCACCGTCGCCGAATGGGTGCTGCTGCGCCTTCTGCACGACGGGCCGGGCCTGCCGCCCAGCCAACTGGCCGGCCAGATGGGCATGACGCGCGGCGCCATCACCAAGCTGGCCGACCGGCTGATCGCGCGGGGGCTGGTCCTGCGCAGCGCCGAAGACCGCGACGGCCGCGCGCAGCGGCTGGCCCTGACCGATGCCGGCCGCGCACTTGTGCCCCGGCTGGCCGCACTGGCCGACCTGAATGAGGCCGCGGCTTTCGGCCACCTCCCCCCGCCCGAGCGCGCCGCCTTCGAGGCAACCCTTCTCGGGCTGATCCGCCACCACGGGCTGAAGACCGCCCCCACAGACTGAAGGCACCGCCATGACCCCCGAACAAACCGCAACCGCCCGCGCCTGCCACGCGGGGGCGGCCGAAGGCAGCATGTCCTTTCCCCAGATCCTGACCACCCTCGCCGCCGCGGGGTTCGAAGGCTATCTGGTCGATTACCGCAGCGGCCAAAGCCGCTATTACCTTGCCGGCGGCACCGGCACCAACTGCCCTGCGGCCCCGCTTCCCGTCGCCCTGCCCTTCGATGCCCCGGCCATCGCCGCCGCCATCGCCTGGGCGCAGTCGGGGGCCGAGGGCTATTCCTACGCCACCTTCAGCCACCGCGTGACGCAGGCCGGCTGCGCGGGCTATCTGGTGTCGCTGCCCGGGCGCCGGGTGGTCTATTTCGGCCGCACCGCCGAAACCCATACCGAGCATTTCCCGGCCGCTGCTGCCGCGCTGTCATCGAAATGACTGGTCTGGCGGTGTTCCTTCCCTAGATTGTCACCGACACAACAGAAAGGGACACCGCATGAACATCCTCTGGCTGGGCCATTCGGGCTTTCGCATCGAAATCGAGGGCGCCGTCCTGCTGGTTGACCCCTGGCTGACCGGCAACCCCATGTTCCCGCCCGACCGCCGGGCCGAGGCGCTGGCCGGCGCGACCCATGTGCTTCTGACCCACGGCCACGGCGACCACGCCGGCGATGCGCTGGCGCTGGCGCGGGAACTGGATGTGCCTCTGGTCGGCATCTACGATCTGATTTCCTGGTATCAGGCGCGTGACGGCGTGAAGGGCATCGGCTTCAACAAGGGCGGCACGGTCGATCTGGGCGGGGCGAAGGTGACCATGGTCAACGCCTGCCACTCTTCCTCGGTCGGCGGTGACAGCGGCCCGGTCTATGCCGGCGCCGAGGCCGGCTTCATGATCGCCGGTGAAGGCCACACCATCTATGTCTCGGGCGATACCGACATCATGGCCGACATGGGCTGGATGGCCGAATACCACAGACCCGACATCGGCATCCTGTCCTGCGGCGGCCATTTCACCATGGACATGGAGCGCGCCGCCTTTGCCGCGCGCAAGTATTTCCAGTTCCGCTGGGTGATCCCCTGCCACTACCGCACCTTCCCCCTGCTGGCCCAGAACGCCGACGCCCTGCGCGCGGGCCTTCCCCCCGGCGTCGAAGTGATCGAGCCGCAGGTGCTGGACCCCATCCGCTTCTGACCTGTCGCCCGTCGCCCGGCCGGCCTATCCTGCCCCCGACCGGACCGGAGGGCAGGATGGACAGGATCGCAGTCATGGGCGCGGGCGCAGTGGGCGGCTATTACGGCGCGCTGCTGGCCGGGGCCGGCCACCCGGTTACCCTGATCGGCCGCGCCGCGCTGGCCGAAGCGGTGGCCGCG
This sequence comes from Paracoccaceae bacterium, assembly GCA_014859945.1. Classification (GTDB taxonomy): domain Bacteria; phylum Pseudomonadota; class Alphaproteobacteria; order Rhodobacterales; family Rhodobacteraceae; genus Fuscibacter. The sequence goes on from JACZKR010000403.1 coordinate 14,070, forward strand.
CGCGGGCTCTGGCTGGAC
>JACZKR010000404.1 GCA_014859945.1 Paracoccaceae bacterium
GTCCGGGGAATGACGATACGCGCCGTTGTCAGGGGCGTCGGGCATTACCTGCCCGAACGGGTTGTGCCGAACAGCGAATTCGAAGCCATTGTCGAAACCTCCGACGAGTGGATCCGCAGCCGGTCAGGGATCGAGCGGCGCCATTTCGCGGCAGAGGGTCAGACGACATCCGATCTGGGCACGCGCGCCGCGCAGGCGGCGCTGGCCGATTCCGGGCTGGAGCCCGACGATCTGGATGCGATCATCGTCGCCACCTCGACCGCCGATCTGACCTTTCCTTCCGCCGCCACGATGATTCAGGGTGCACTTGGCATGAGGCGCGGCTTTGCCTTTGATGTGCAGGCGGTTTGCGCGGGCTTTGTCTATGCGCTGACCAACGCCAATGCGCTGATCGTCTCGGGCGCGGCCAAGCGGGTCATGGTGATCGGGGCCGAAACCTTCAGCCGGCTGATGGACTGGAAAGACCGCGGCACCTGCGTGCTGTTCGGCGACGGCGCCGGCGCCCTGGTGCTTGAGGCCGCGACCGGTCAGGGCACCAACGACGACCGCGGCATCCTCGCGACCGACCTGAATTCCGACGGCCGCTACCGCGACATCCTTTATGTCGATGGCGGCGTGTCCACCGGCACGGTCGGCCATCTGCGGATGGAGGGCAAGGAAGTGTTCCGCCACGCGGTCGAGAAACTGGCCGAAACCGCGCATGCCAGCCTGGACAAGGCCGGGCTTTCCGGCGCGGATGTGGACTGGATCGTGCCGCATCAGGCCAATATCCGCATCATCGAAGCCACCGCGAAACGCATGCAGGTTCCGATGGACCGCGTGGTTGTCACGGTGCAGGACCACGGCAACACCTCGGCCGCGTCGATTCCCCTTGCGCTGTCGGTCGGGCGGTCGCGCGGGCAGATCAAGCAAGGTGACCTGATCGTGACAGAGGCCATCGGCGGCGGCCTTGCCTGGGGATCGGTCGTGCTGCGCTGGTAAGGTGCTTCAATCACGCTTCCCAAGTGATTGATATTGACTCGGAAATCCCAAGCGCCCATCCTGCCCTGAATAACCCGGGGGGGATATGATGAGCGAAAAGACTCTGACGCGGATGGACCTGTCCGAGGCCGTCTTCCGTGAAGTCGGCCTCAGCCGCAACGAATCGGCGCAACTGGTGGAGTCGGTGCTGACCCACATGTCGGATGCGCTGGTGGCGGGTGAGACGGTGAAGATTTCGTCCTTCGGCACCTTCTCGGTGCGCGACAAGACGGCCCGCGTCGGCCGCAACCCCAAGACCGGCGATGAGGTGCCAATCTCGCCCCGCCGCGTTCTGACCTTCCGCCCCTCGCATCTGATGAAAGATCGCGTCGCCGCCGGGAAGAAGAAGTAAGGGGGACCACGGCGGATGGACAAGTCGCCCGACGCCTTCCGCACGATTTCAGAGGTGGCCGATCTTCTGGAAACCCCGGCCCATGTGCTGCGGTTCTGGGAAAGCCGGTTTCCGCAGATCCGCCCGGTGAAACGGGCGGGCGGGCGGCGCTATTACCGCCCCGCCGATGTGGCCCTGCTGACCGGCATCAAGCGGCTTTTGCATGATGAGGGGCTGACCATCCGCGGCGTGCAGAAGATCCTGCGCGAACAGGGCGTGCGCCATGTCTCGGGCCTGACCGACGGCGGTGAGGATGCCGAGGCCGCGCTGGAAGCGGCGCTGGCCGCCAATTTCCCTGACGAAGGTGACGACAGCCCGCCCCCCGTGGCCGAGGTGGAAAGCGCGCAGATCGTGGCGCTGGAAACCGCGCTGCGCCGCACCCCGCCGCGCCCGGTGCAGCAGGACAACCTCTTCGCCGGGCTGTTCGATGACGGCGCCCCCGCAGCGCCGCCGGAAGCTGCGGCGGAAACCGGGGCACCGCCGGAACCCGCACAACCCGTTGATCCCGAAGAGGAAATCTTTGCCGAGGTGAGCGAGGCCGTTGCCCTTGCGCTGGCCGAGGATCATGCGGCGGATGCGCCCGCCGGGGATATCGAGCTGGCAGGCGATGCGGCGCCGGATGACCTGCCGGCCGACGATCTGCCCGCCGAAGACCTGTCCTCCGATGACCAACCCGCCGTGGATATGCCCGCCGCAGCGGCGATGCTAGCGCAGGACACCCCTTCGGACGACTCCTCCGACACCGCGGTTCACTGGCCCGAGGGCAGTCTGGCCGCCCGCATCGCCGCCCTGCCCCGCGCTGCGCTGCGCCCCTACCGCGACGAATTGCGCGCCGTTCTGGACCGGCTGACCGCGCTGGAAGACCGGCTGGCCGCCCCGCCGGTCTGAGCGGAAAATCCATGCGCTTTCCCGCTTGCCCCTGCCGAGAATATCGTTATGTAACGCCCACATCGTCGGGCCGTAGCGCAGCCTGGTTTAGCGCGTCCGTCTGGGGGGCGGGAGGTCGTGAGTTCGAATCTCACCGGCCCGACCATATGAAACCGCCCGTCTGGCCCTGGTCAGGCGGGCGGTTCCACATCAGGGGGTTGCACAGATGAAACCGGGCGTCCTTCCTGCGCAGGCCCTGCGCCGCCTGATCGCTGAAGGGGCGATTGCCGCCGATCCGCCGATCACCGTCGAACAGGTCCAGCCTGCCAGCCTTGACCTGCGTCTGGGCAAGGTGGCCTACCGCGTCCGCGCCTCGTTCCTGGCCGGTCAGGGCGCGCGGGTGGCCGACCGGATCGCCGAATTCATGATGCACAAGGTCGACCTGACCGACGGCGCGGTTCTGGAAAAGGGCTGCGTCTATGTGATTCCGCTGATGGAGCGGCTGGTGCTACCGGCGGGAAGCACCGCTGTCGCCAATGCCAAATCCTCAACCGGGCGGCTGGATTTGCTGACCCGCACCATCACCGATGGCGGGGCCGAGTTCGACCGCATTCCCGAGGGCTATCAGGGCCCGCTTTATGCCGAGGTCTGCCCGCGGTCCTTCTCGGTGCTGGTCAGGGCGGGGCAGCGGCTGAACCAGATCCGCTTCCGTCAGGGGCAGGCGGTGCTGTCGGATGCCGAGTTGCGCGCGCTGCATCTGGCCGATCCGCTGGTGTCGGGCGAGGCGGTGATTTCGGAAGGTCTTGGCTTCTCGGTCGATCTGCGGCCCGAGACGGGCGACCTACTGGGCTACCGCGCCAAACCCCATACCGGGGTGATCGACCTTGACCGCATCGGCCACTACCCCGCCCGCGACTTCTGGGAAGAAGTGCGCGCCACCGACGGCCGCATCATCCTTGACCCCGGCGCCTTCTACATCCTTGTCAGCCGCGAGGCGGTGACCATCCCGCCCGATTACGCCGCCGAGATGGCGCCCTATCTGGCCATGGTGGGCGAATTCCGCGTGCATTACGCGGGCTTCTTCGACCCGGGATTCGGCCATGCGGCGGCAGGCGGCGCCGGCAGCCGCGGCGTGCTGGAAGTGCGCTGCCACGAGGCGCCTTTCGTGCTGGAACACGGGCAGGTGGTGGGCCGTCTGGTCTATGAACGCATGTCCGAACGGCCCGAGACGCTCTATGGCGCCGGCATCGCCTCGAACTATCAGGGACAGGG
>JACZKR010000405.1 GCA_014859945.1 Paracoccaceae bacterium
CTCCCTTCGGACAATGGTGCAGCCTTGCCGCTGCCCGGCGCGGCCACATTGATCCGGCTCAAGAAATGCCATGGCGGGGATCGCTATTTTCCGGCTGTCACCGAACTGTCACATGGCCGGCAAAGCGAAAGGCGGCGGCACCCCAGGTGCCGCCGCCCTTTCGAGGGAAAATGCTTCTGACTGTCGGCGCTGAAAATGGCTTTGCTACGCCGACAGGCATAGGCCGCAGGCCGCGCGGCGGCATACCCCATTTGCGGTAAAGGCGCGAAATTGTTGGGCCTTCAGCCGCCTGGCAGCAGGCCGGCCAGCCGGTCCAGCACGCGAGGCCATTCGGCAAAGAACAGAAGCTGCCCGGTCGCCGGCAGGAAGGTCACGTCCAGATGCGGGAAATCGGCCATCAGCTCACGGATGGTCTGCACCGGGGTCTGCGGGTCCTGATCGCCCTGCAGCAGCACCACCGGCACGCGGGCGCCGCGCACCAGATCGGACCAGTCGCGTTCGGAACTGATGCATTCGCGGGTAAAGCCCTCATGCGCCGACATCCGCGCGCCCAGACAGGTTTCCGACCCTTCCAGAACCGCCTCGCGCACTTCGGCGCGGGCAAAGGCCTCCATATCGGCGGGGCTGCCGCCGTTCACCTGGGCAAAGAACTTCTCTTTTCCCAGCCGCCGTGCCAGCGAAAAGCCGGCCTGCACCAGAAAGGGCAGGACCTTGGGCGCATAGCGGGCATTGGCCAGGATGAAGCGCTGCCACTTGTCCATCCGCTCATATTGCGCGGCGGTGCGCAGCGGCAGTTGCGCGGCACAGCCCAGAATGCCCGAAACCAGCCCCGGCCGGTCCTGTGCCAGCCGCAGGGCAAAGCGCAGATCGGCGCCCAGGCACAGAATGGCGCAGCGCCTGATGCCCAGATGGTCCAGCACCGCCGCATAGTCGCGCGCCACCCCCGCCACATGGTCAGCCCCGCGCGGGTGCAGGTCGGTCCGGCCATAGCCCGCCCGCACCGGCACGATGACGCGCAGGCCCCGCGCCCGCGCGGCACGTTCCGCCGTGGCGGGCCAGCGGATCAGCCCGTAATCCAGATGCATGTACAGCACCGGCACGCCCGTGGGCTGGCCGAACTCGATCCATTCCAGCCGCCGGCCATCGGCCCCGCGCAACTGGCGGAACTCGACCGGGTCCAACCCGCCGGCGCGGGGCATGGGCGCGGCCCCCTCGGTCGGCATCTGGGCCACGTCCATCAGCCCCAGCACCACCCGCACCAGTTCGGGCTGGCTGTGGGTTTCGGTCTTGGCAAGGATCGACCGCAGCTGCGTCCGCACCGTCTCGGCCGAGCGTCCCCGCGCCTCGGCGATGTCTTTCACCGGTTGACCCAGCGCGATGCCGCGCACGATTTCCACTTCGGCGGCGGTCAGGCCGAAGGCTTCCTGCACCGTGGTTTCAAACCCCTCGGGCCAGACCAGTTCGGTGGACATCACC
>JACZKR010000406.1 GCA_014859945.1 Paracoccaceae bacterium
GCCGGCGCCAGCGCCAGCAGCGTCGCCACCGCGGCACAGCCCTCGCGGCTAAGCCAGCTGGTCCGCCACTGGCTGAAGGCCCGCCAGGCGCGCTGCGGATTGCCAAGGTGCAGGGTTGAAGCCATCAGCCCCCCCACCGCCAGCCCATAGCCCAGCGCCCAGAGAAGGAAGGCCGCCAGCCCCCGCGCCTCGACCGCGCCAAGGCCAAGGCAGGCCAGATAGCCGAAACCCAGGCCCGACAGCGTGGTAAAGACGATGACCGAAGGTGCCGGATGCATCAGCGGCTCCCCAGAAGCCGGTCAAGCCAGCCGGCCAGCCCGGTTGCACGGATGTCCAACAGCGGTGCCAGCGGGCTGGCTTCCGCCGGCGCCTTGGGGCGCGGCGGCAGATAGCGGTTCACCGGCCTTGTTCCCAGATCGGGCATCAGCGCCATGCCGCCCCGCGCCGCCGACAGCCGGCTGACCGTGCTTTCGGGGTCGGCAAAATCGCCGAAATGCCGCGCGCCGGTCGGGCAGGTGCGCACGCAGGCGGGCTGACGGTCTTCTTCCGGCAGGTTGTCGTTGTAGATGCGGTCCACGCAGAGGGTGCATTTCTTCATCACCCCCGCCGCCTGATCCAGTTCCCGCGCGCCATAGGGGCAGGCCCAGGCGCACAGGCCGCAGCCGATGCAGGTATCCTCGTTCACCAGAACGATGCCGTCCTCGGCCCGCTTGTAGCTGGCACCGGTGGGGCAGACGGTGACGCAGGGCGCATCCTCGCAATGCAGGCAGGACCGCGGGAAATTCACGATTTGCGCAGGCGCATCAGCGGGTTGCACCTCATAGCTGTGAACCCGGTTGAGGAAGGTTCCCGAAGGCTCTGCCCCGTAAGGTTTCTGGTCCGAAAGGGCCGCGCCATAGCCCTGATCGTTCCAGCCCTTGCAGGCGGTCACGCAGGCGTTGCAGCCGACACAGGTATCAAGGTCAATGGCAAGGCCCAGCTTCTTCGGCGTCGGCCCGGGCAGCATGGTCATGGCGCACCCCCCCTGTGCCCGGGGCAAATTCCTTCGAAGGAATTTGCAGTTTTCTTCGAAGAAAACTGCGTCATGCCCGGTCCTTTCCCGTTGGCACCACATGGGGCACCGGCGCGAAGGCCGGCTCGGCATGGTCGCGCGGCCCCACCCGTTCGATCCGCACCCGCAGGTCGAACCATGCGGCCTGCCCCGTCACCGGGTCCGAGTTCGACAGACGCGCGCCGCCTTCCTGCCCCGGCAGAAGCTCGGGGATCAGGTGGTTCAGCAGGAAGCCGGTCGTCGCCTCGGGCGCGTCATCGGCCAGCGCCCAGGCGCCCTTGCGCTTGCCGATGGCGTTCCAGGTCCAGACGGTGTTTTCGTTCAGCGCCGCCATATGCGCCACCGGCACGACGATTTCGCCGTTCGGGCTGCTGACGCGGGCGTAATCGCCCTCTTCAAAGCCCTGCGCCTGCCAGATCTTCGTCGGCAGATAGAGGAAGTTGGTGCCCCGGATCTGCCGCAGCCAGGCGTTCTGGCTGCCCCAGGAGTGATACATGTCCATCGGCCGCTGGGTCAGCGCATGCACCGGATAGCCCTCGGCCGCCGCATCGCCGAAGGGCGGATACCACAGCGGCAGCGGGTCCATCGCCTGCATCAGGCGGGCGCGCAGGTGGTCGGGCGGCTGCACAGGCCCGTGGCCCTCAGCCGCAAGCTGAAACCGCCGCATCGGCTCGGACCAGACCGAGAAAAGGTAGGGCTGCGGGGTTTCGTAAAAGCTCGTCGCCACCGCCCAGTCCTGATAGGCGGCGTTCCACGGCTTCATATAGCGGGCCTCTTCGGGCACATGGGCCTGATAGAAGCCGCCGTTGTCGATGTAGCGCTGCAGCTGGTCGGGGTTGGCCGGGCCGCGCCCTTCGGCCGTGCCGTCCTCACCCCGCCAGCCGATCAGCGGGCCGACACCCGGGCGGCGGATGTGATTGACGATGTAATCGGCATAATCCCTGAACTTCGGCGCACCGTCTTCCCGGACCATCGGCGCAAGGCCCAGCCGCGCGCCTAGGTCCAGCAGCACCGACTGAAAGCCGCGCACGTCGCGGTCGGGTTCCACCACCGGCCAGCGGATGCTGTCGCCCGCCGCGTCGGGTTCACTGATGGGCCGGTCCAAGAGGCTGATGCAGTCGTGCCGCTCCAGATAGGTGGTGTCGGGCAGGATCAGATCGGCATAGGCGACCATTTCGCTGGCATAGGCATCGGAATAGATGATGCGGGGGATGATGTATTCGCCGTCCGGCCCCTTGTCGGTCAGCATCTCCATCACCTTCGCGGTGTTCATGGAGGAGTTCCAGGCCATGTTGGCCATATAGAGGAACAGCGTGTCGATGCGGTAAGGGTCGCCCGCATGGGCGTTGGGAATAAGCATGTGCATCAGCCCGTGGGCCGAGAACGGGTTTTCCCAGGTGAAGGCCTTGTCGATCCGCGCCGGGCTGCCGTCTTCCTTCAGCGCCAGTTGTTCGGGCCCCCGCACATAACCCAGATGCGGCCCTGACAAGGGCTTGCCCGGCACCGTCACGAAATGGGGCGTCGGATGCGCCTCGACCGGCTTCGGGTAGGGCGGCTTCAGCCGGTAGCCCCCCGGAACCTCGACCGCGCCCAGAACGATCTGCAACAGATGCAGGGCGCGGGCGGTCTGGAAGCCGTTGGAATGGGCCGAGATGCCGCGCATGGCGTGGAACGACACCGGGCGGCCGGTCATGCCTTCGTGCCGGTTGCCGCGGAAATCGGTCCAGGGCTGCGGCAGGGTGAAGGCCTGAACAAAGGCCGCATGGGCCAGTTCCGCCGCCAGCCCCCGGATGCGCGCGGCGGGAATGCCGCAGCGGCCTGCCACCGCCTCGGGCGCGTAGTCGGGCGACAGATAGCGTTCGGCCATATGCTGAAACACCGTGCGGTGCCCCTGCCAGGTGGCGCCCAGATCGGGTTCCACCCCCTTGCCGTCCCAGGGCGCCGGCGCCCCGGTTCGACGGTCGATCACGAAGGGCTGGCTTTCAGCGTTCTTCAGGATCAGCCCCTTTTCGGGGCCTTCGGTGGCGTTCACCAGAAGGGGCGCGTTCGTCCACTGTGCCAGATAGTCGAGGTCGATCTTGCCGGCCTCAAACAGGCAATGGATCAGCGACAGGATCAGCAGGCCGTCGGTGCCCGGCGTGATGCCGTACCAGTCATCAGCCACCGCATTATAGCCGGTGCGGATCGGGTTCACCCCCACCACGCGGGCGCCCCGCGCCTTCAGCTTGCCGATGCCGATCTTGATCGGGTTGGAATCGTGATCCTCGGCCACGCCGAACATGACGAAAAGCTTGGTATGCTCCCAGTCGGGCTGGCCGAATTCCCAGAAGGCGCCGCCGATGGTGTAGATGCCGCCCGCCGCCATGTTGACCGAACAGAAGCCGCCATGGGCCGCGTAATTCGGCGTGCCGAAGGCCTGCGCCCACCAGCCGGTCAGGCTTTGGCTCTGGTCGCGGCCGGTGAAGAAGGCGAGCTTTTCGGGCGCGGTTTCCCGCAGTGGCTTCATCCAGGAAACGGCGGTTTCCAGCGCCTCGTCCCAGCTGATCTCTTCAAACGCGCCCGATCCGCGCGGCCCCACCCGGCGCAGCGGCGCCCGCAGGCGCGAGGGCGCGGTAACCTGCATGATACCCGAGGCCCCCTTGGCGCAGAGGACGCCCCTGTTCACCGGGTGGTCGCGGTTGCCTTCGATGTAACTCACCTTGCCCGACTTCAGATGCACGTTGATGCCGCAGCGGCAGGCGCACATGTAGCAGGTGGTCCGGCGCACCTCGTCCGAGACGGCGGGCGACAGGTCGGCTGCGGGCTGGCTCATGCTTGCTCCTCAGCCATGATCGTCCTGGCTTCGCTGGCAATCTGGCGTTCTTCCTCGGCCCGCACTATCCGCATGGCGACATCGGAGCCTGTCGCGGACAGGATTTCGGCGCGGGCCGCGTTGGCGGAAGGGTCGATGCGCGCGCCCAGAAAGCCAAGGCCCGCGACGATGGCCGCACGCATCGCGGCGTCATTCTCACCGATGCCGCCGGTGAAGGCGATGGCATCCAGCCCGCCCATCGCCGCCACCATGCTGCCGGCGTGGCGCACCGCCCAATAGGCGAAATGCTCGATGGCAAAGGCCGCCTCGGGCGTGCCGGCGGCGCGCAGGGCGCGCATGTCGCTGGCGCCGCCCAGCCCCAGAAGGCCCGACTGGCGGTTCAGCAGCCGCGCCGCGCCTTCGATGCCATGAAGCTCGGCCAGCCGCAGCACGGCGTTGCCGTCGATGTCGCCGGTGCGGCTGCCCATGGTCAGCCCTTCCAGCGGCGAATAGCCCATGGTGGTGGCGACCGACCGACCGTCGCGGATCGCGCAAAGCGAGGCGCCGTTGCCCAGATGGCAGGCCAGAAGCCGCCCCGGCAGCGCGGCCTTGGCCCGCAGGTGGCCGACCATCGACGCATAGGAAATCCCGTGGAAGCCATAGCGCCGGATGCCCAGCGCCCGCTCAGCCCCGGGCAGCGCATAGGTGGTGGCGACCGCCGGGATGGTGGCGTGAAAGGCGGTGTCGAAGCTGGCATATTGCGGCAGGTCGGGCGCCAGCGCGGCAAGGGCACGGATCGCCGTCAGGTTCGCGGGGTTGTGCAGCGGGGCCAGCGGAATGCAGGCCTCGATCCCGGCCAGCGCTTCGGGCGTCAGGCGGCAGGGCGCCACCAGACCGGCCCCGCCATGCACCACCCGGTGCGCCGCCCCGGTCAGCGCCGCGGGCGTCAGGCCCAGCGCCTGCATGAGCGCCGCCAGCGCCGCCTGATGGTCGGCCACCGGCCGCGCCGTCTTCTGGCCCGCAACCTCGACCACCGAGGCGCCGCCGATTTCCGACACCTGCCCGCGGGCCACCTCATCAAGGCCGGCGCCGAACAGCGCCACCTTGACCGAAGAAGACCCCGCATTGACGACCAACAGCACTCAGATCACCGCCCTGATCAGCCCCATCGCCGCAAGAACCGCCAGCAAGCCTATGGCGAACCTGCGGAAATCCTGCGGATCGGCGTTCAGGAAATGGCGGCTTCCCAGCCAGTTCCCAAGGAATGTCAGCGGCAAGGCCGCCAGCGCAGCCCAGAGCGTGCCCCAGGTCACCAGCCCATGCCACCAGTAAAGCGGCGCCGAGTAAAGGTCGAGAATCGGAAAATAGGCGATCAGCGTGGCGCGAAAGGTCGCCGCCGCCATCGGCTGGGCGGCAAAGAAGGCCGCCACCGGCAGCCCCCCCATTCCCGGCGCGTTGGCAAGGCCCGAGATCAGGCCAGCCAGCAGGTTCGGCCCGCCCGACCGCACTTCACGCCCCAGACGCCAGCCCGCCAGCAGCACGCCGCACATGATCAGGATATAGACCGAGATCACCGCCCGCGCGGTGTTCTCGGACACCCCGGTCAGGATCCACAGGCCCAGAGGCAGGCCCACCGCCGCCCCCGCCAGCAAGAGCCAGACC
>JACZKR010000054.1 GCA_014859945.1 Paracoccaceae bacterium
CCCATGATCCGCGGCCCGGTTTCGGCGGGCTGGCGATGGACCGGCCGCGGATCATGGGCATCCTGAACGTGACGCCCGACAGTTTCTCGGACGGTGGGTTGTTCCTGCGGCCCGAGGCGGCGGTGATGCAGGCGCGGAAGATGGCGGCGGGGGCCGATATTCTGGACGTGGGCGGCGAAAGCACCCGGCCGGGCGCGGCCGAGGTGGCGGCAGAAGAAGAGATTGCGCGCACGGCGCCGGTGATTGCGGCGCTGCGGGCGGGCGGGCTGGACCTGCCGGTGTCGATCGACACGCGCAAGGCCGGGGTGGCGCGGGCGGCCTTTGCTGCGGGGGCGACGATCCTGAACGATGTGACGGCGCTGGGTTTTGACCCGGCGATGGCGGCGACGGCGGCGGAACTGGCGGCGCCGGTCATCCTGATGCATTCCATCGCCACGCCCGAGACCATGCAGGACGACCCGCAGTATGACGACGTGCTGCTGGACGTCTATGACGCGCTGGCCGAGCGGCTGGCGGTGGCCGAGGCGGCAGGCATTCCGCGCGCCCGGCTGGCGGTGGACCCGGGCATCGGCTTTGGCAAGACGCTGGCGCATAATCTGACGCTTCTGGCTCGGCTGAGCCTGTTTCACGGGCTGGGTGTGCCGGTTCTGCTGGGGGCCAGCCGCAAGCGCTTCATCGGCACGCTGTCGGGTGAGGCAGAGGCCGCGCGGCGGATGCCGGGCAGTCTGGCGGTGGCGCTGGCGGGCGTGGCGCAGGGGATGCAGATGATCCGCGTGCATGATGTGGCCGAGACGCGGCAGGCGCTGTCCTTGTGGCAGGCGGTGACGGAAGGAGAGCCGAGATGAGCCGGAAGCTGTTCGGAACCGATGGTGTGCGGGGCCGCGCCAATACCTATCCGATGACCGCCGAGATGGCCTTGCGCCTTGGGGCGGCGGCCGGGCGCTATTTCCGCCGCGACGGCAGCACGGCGCACCGGGTGGTGATCGGCAAGGATACGCGGCTGTCAGGCTATATGCTGGAAAACGCGCTGACGGCGGGGCTGACCAGCACCGGCATGAATGTGCTCCTGCTGGGCCCGGTGCCGACGCCGGCGGTGGGGTTTCTGACCCGCTCGATGCGGGCCGATCTGGGGGTGATGATCTCGGCCAGCCACAATCCGCACCATGACAACGGCATCAAGTTCTTCGGCCCCGACGGTTTCAAGCTGTCGGATGAGGCGGAGGCCGAGATCGAGGCGATGCTTGACGGCGAGATTGCACTGGCCCCGGCCGATGAGATCGGCCGCGCCAAGCGGATCGACGATGCGGTCGGGCGCTATCAGGAATTCGTCAAGACCACCTTCCCGGCGGGGCTGCGGCTGGACGGGCTGAAGGTGGTGATCGACTGCGCCAACGGTGCCGCCTACAAGGCCGCGCCGCAGGTGCTGTGGGAACTGGGGGCCGAGGTGATCCCGGTCGGGGTGTCGCCCAACGGTACCAACATCAACGACCGCTGCGGCAGCACCCATACCGAGACGGCGGCCGAGGCGGTGGTGGCCCATGGCGCGCATGTGGGCATCAGCCTGGACGGCGACGCCGACCGGGTGATGATCCTGGATGAAACCGGGCGGGTGGCGGACGGCGATCAGATCATGGCGCTGCTGGCGGCCCGCTGGGCCGAAGAGGGCCGGCTGCGGGGGGGCACGCTGGTCGCCACCGTCATGTCGAACCTGGGACTGGAGCGGTTCATGGCCGGCCGTGGCCTGCGGCTGGAGCGCACCGCCGTGGGCGACCGCTATGTGGTCGAGGCGATGCGGAAGGGCGGCTGGAACCTGGGGGGTGAGCAGTCGGGCCATATCGTGATGACCGACTTTGCCACCACCGGTGACGGGTTGCTGGCGGGGCTGCATTTCCTGGCCGAGATGGCGCGCGACGGCCAGCCTGCCAGCCGGCTGGTGCGGCAGTTCGACACCGTGCCGCAGCTTCTGAAGAACGTCCGTTTCGCCGCCGGCGCCCGGCCGCTTGAGGCCGACAGCGTGAAATCCGCCATTGCCGCGAACGAGGCGCGGATTGCCGGCAAGGGCCGCATCCTGATCCGCAAGTCGGGGACCGAACCGCTGATCCGGGTCATGGCCGAATGCGAGGACGCGGGCCTTCTGGCCGAAGTGGTGGATGAGATCGTCGCGGCGGTGGCGGCAGCGGCGTGACACCGCGTCACGCTTGATCGGCGGCGGCGGCGGGCGTTTGCTGCTGCAAAGCCCCGGTTGTGAGGCCCGATGTCCGATCCCGCTGCCCTGTTCCACGCCCAGAGGGCGCTTGCCCCCGCCCGCCGGTCAGGGTTTGGCCGGGCAGAACGGCTTGCCGCGCTGGAGGCGCTGCGCCGCATGGTGCTGGACAACCGCCCGGCCATCGTGGCGGCGCTTGAGGCCGATTTCGGCAAGCACCCGGTGGAAACCCTGCTGTCCGAGATTCTGCCGGTGCTTCAGGAAATCGCCCATGCCCGGCGTCATCTGCGGCGCTGGATGCGGCCGCGCCGGGTCTGGCCGGGGCTGACCGGGCTGGGCGCATCGGCCCGGATCGTGCCGCAACCGAAGGGCGTGGCGCTGATCATCGCGCCGTGGAATTATCCGGTAACGCTGGCGCTGGGGCCTGTGGTCTCGGCGCTGGCGGCGGGCTGTTCGGTGATCCTGAAACCGTCCGAGATGGTGCCGCAGACCTCGGCCTTGCTGGCCTCGCTGATCGGGCAGTGCTTTCCGCCCGATCTGGTGGCGGTGGTGGAAGGCGGGCCGGATGTGGCGACGGCGCTGCTGGCACTGCCCTTCGACCACATCTTCTTTACTGGCAGCCCCGAAGTGGGCCGAATCGTGATGGCGGCGGCGGCGCGGAACCTGACCTCGGTCACGCTGGAACTGGGCGGCAAGTCGCCGGTCATTGTCGGGGGTGATGCCGATCTGGCGCAGGCCGCGCGCTGGATCGCCTGGGGGCGTTTCTTCAACGGTGGCCAGACCTGCGTGGCGCCGGACCATGTCTTTGTCGAGGCCGGCGTGGCCGCGCGGTTCTCGGCCATGATCAAGGACGAAACCGCGCGGATGTGGGCCGAGCCGGGCAATCTGGCCCGCGTCGTCAATGCCCGCCACGGCGCGCGGCTGCGCGGGCTGATCGGCGATGCGGCGGCGGCGGGTGCGGCGGTGTCGGGCGGGCAGTCGGCCGGCGATACCGCCTTGGCCCCGACCTTTCTGGAAGGCACGACCGAGGGGATGGAGGTTTCGCGGCAGGAAATCTTTGGCCCCGTCCTGCCGCTGATCCCGTTTTCCGATCTGGATCAGGTGCTGGCCCGGATAGGGGCCGGGCCGAAGCCCTTGGCGCTTTACGTCTTTGGCGGGCGGGCGCTGGCCGACCGGGTGGTGGGGCAGACGGCATCAGGCTCGGTCGGGGTGAACCTGACGCTGCTGACCTTCAGCCACCCCAACCTGCCCTTCGGCGGCATCGGCAATTCCGGCCTTGGCGCCGCGCATGGGTATGAGGGGTTCCGCGCCTTCAGCCATGAACGCCCGGTCCTGACCAACCGCTTCCTGCCTATGGCGATGCTTTTCCCGCCCTATACTATGGGGGTCCGGCGGTTGACCGATCTGCTGCTGCGGTTGGTGCGCTGAGTTATACCGAAAGCGCCCCAAAGGTGAACAAGAGCGCCAAAAGGGCCGAGGTGGCGAAATTTAGAACGGTAAATGCGACACCAAACCAACGCCAGCCACCGACCTCGGGCGTGCGACGCGCGCAGATGAAGACCGCTCTGATGAGGCAGAATTGATAGATCGCAGACAGCCCCGCAAAGCTGGGGTATAGAAATGCGTAAGCTTGCTGACCGAAGAAAGCTGGAGCAATCAGGCCGAAGAAAAAGAACAACGGTACGAAAACAAGCGCGACGCCGTAGTTGCCGATCCAGAACGTGTCGCCAAGTCCAAGTCGTGCGGCCAGCAGGTCACGAAACCATTCAGGGCGAAAGATTTTTCGGCGCTCAAGGGCAACCGCAGTCAAGTCTTCAAATTCGCTTGTCATCTGTCACTCACAATGAAGAAGGGCGCTCCGAAGAGCGCCCTTTGAATATCGCTTAATTCCGCGACTTGTCGACCATCTTGCCCTTGGAGATCCAGGGCATCATGGCGCGCAGCTTTTCACCGACCTTCTCGATCTGGTGTTCGTCATTGATGCGGCGGGTGGCCTTGAAGAAGGGCTGGCCGACGGCGTTTTCCTGCATGAAGTCACGCACGAATTTGCCGGTCTGGATGTCGGTCAGGACCGCCTTCATCCGGGCCTTGGTCTCGTCGTAAGGCAGGATGCGCGGGCCCGAGACATACTCGCCGTATTCGGCGGTGTTCGAGATCGAGTAGTTCATGTTGGCGATGCCGCCTTCGTAGATCAGGTCCACGATCAGCTTCACTTCGTGCAGGCATTCGAAATAGGCCATTTCCGGCTCGTAGCCGGCTTCGACCAGGGTTTCAAAGCCCATGCGGATCAGTTCGACCAGACCGCCGCAGAGAACGGCCTGTTCGCCGAACAGGTCGGTTTCGCATTCCTGACGGAAGTTGGTCTCGATGATGCCCGAACGGCCGCCGCCGATGGCGGAGCAATAGGACAGGCCGATTTCCATCGCCTTGCCGGTCGCGTCCTGATGGACAGCCACGAGGCAGGGTACGCCGCCGCCCTTGGTGTATTCGCCGCGCACGGTGTGGCCGGGGCCCTTCGGCGCCATCATGATGACATCGACGCCCTTCTTCGGCTCGATCAGGCCGAAATGCACGTTCAGGCCGTGGGCAAAGGCGATGGCGGAACCTTCGCGCAGGTTGTCATGGACGTATTTCTTGTAGGTCGCGGCCTGCAATTCGTCGGGCATGGTGAACATGATCACGTCGCACCAGGCGGCAGCCTCGGCGATGCCCATGACCTTCAGGCCTTCCTTCTCGCATTTGGCGGCCGAGGGCGAGCCTTCGCGCAGCGCGATGACGACATTCTTGGCGCCCGAATCGCGCAGGTTCAGCGCATGGGCGTGGCCCTGGCTGCCATAGCCGAGAATGGCGACCTTCTTGTCCTTGATCAGGTTCACATCGCAGTCACGATCATAATAGACGCGCATGGCGGTCTCCTTGTGCTTAAGATGGGGGCACAATAGGGTTTCCGGGCCGTGATCCCGTGCATTGTTTGACGCATTCCTGCCAATCTGCGATGGATCATGCGCAGGAATGCCCATTGGTGAAAATTTCATGTCCATCGACGACACCGACCGCCGCATCCTGCGCCACTGGCTGGCCGAGCCGGACCTGCCGCGCGCCGATCTGGCAGAGCGCGCCGGGGTGACGGTGGCAACGCTGTGGCGCCGGCTGGACCGGTTGCGCGGGGCCGGGGTGATCCGGGCCGAGCGGGCGGTGATCGACTGGCGGCGGCTGGGCTATGAGGTGGAGGTCTCGCTGCGCTTCACCTTGGACAAGACCTATCCGCGCGCCTTCGACGAGTTCCTTGATCAGGCGCGCGAGGTGCCCGAGGTGGTGGGGATCGAGACCTTCCTGGGCCGTGTCGATGTGCGGCTGAATGTGATCGCCCGAGACATGGCGCATTGGCAGGAGATCTACCGCGCCCGCATCCTGACCCTGCCGCATATCTCGGACATCGAGGCGCTGATGCTGGTTTCGACCATCAAGGAGACGGAGGCGCTGCCGCTGTGATTGATCTGGATGACACGGACCGGGCGCTGCTGCGTGCGCTGGCGCTGGATGGCACCCTGTCGGCCGGCGAGTTGGGGCGGCGCTTCGGGCT
>JACZKR010000407.1 GCA_014859945.1 Paracoccaceae bacterium
GCCCCAGCCCCGAAACCGTTAACAAAGGTTAACGAAACCCCTTGCAATTCAGGGGTTTCCGGCGCCGACCCTATCACGAAAGCCGCCGCCGCTCTACAGGCAGATGCGGGCAGGCGGGCGGAAACTGCGTGGCTGGTTAACGAATCCGCCCGGCGCGATTCCGGCTTTTCATCCGGGCCGATTTCCCCTATAGGCCCCCATCCCCACCGGGGATGCCATGGGCCTTGCTGGACGACATCCCGGCTTGTGCCGTCACACCAACCGCAAGGAGACACCGATGTCGATCACTGCCGAAGAAAAAGCCCGCCTGATCAAGGAATACGCGACCAAGGAAGGCGACACCGGTTCGCCCGAAGTTCAGGTTGCGATCCTGTCGTCGCGCATCGCGACCCTGACCGAACACTTCAAGTCGCACAAGAAGGACAACCACTCGCGTCGTGGCCTTCTGATGCAGGTCGCCCAGCGCCGCAAACTGCTGGACTACCTCAAGGCCAAGGACGAATCGCGCTATGCCGCGCTGATCGCCCGTCTGGGCCTGCGCCGCTAAGCCCGACCAAGGGTTCACCGAACGCCCGTCGCGCAAGCGGCGGGCGTTTTGCTTTGGCCCGCTTACGCCACGTCCCGGTTGACCCCCGGCGAAACCCGGCCAACCCTTGGCCCGAAGGGTTCGGTTGGGAGGCTGGACATGATTCCCGCATTGCGCGTTCTGCTGCATATGGGCAGCCTGCAGCGCCTGTTTCCGTTCTGGCTGGCGGCGCTGGCGCTGATGGTGGCGTTCTGGACGCCCTGGCTGCTGCTGGCCGTCGCCTATGGGGTGCTGCTGCAGTTCTTCGTCGAATATGTGATGCACCGCTTCCTGTTCCACCAGAAGCCGCCGGCCGAGCAGGGGGTCTTCAACGACCTGTACCGCAGCCATATCGGCCATCACGAATTCCCGACGGACCCCGAGTTCTTTACCGGCGACGATCACTGGTATGCGCTGCGCTTCGGGCTGATCTCGACCGCGCTGCATACGCTGGTCTTGTGGCCCTTGCTCGGGCTGGGGGCAGGGTTCGTCGTGGCCTTCGTGGCGCTGTTCGCCGGTTCGGTTTCGGCCTTTGCCTTCTACGAATATTGCCACACGCTGGCGCATCTGAACGTCAAGAAGGGCTGGCTGGGCCGCCGCATCACCCGCGAGCACATGGCGCATCACTATCAGGACCACCACGCGACGTTTCACGTCAGCTTCGGCATGGGCTGGATCGACCGGCTGTTCGGCACCGGCCATGACCCCGAGACGGCCCGCGCCCGCTATGACCGTGACACCATGCTGTCCCTTGGCATGGACCCGGATGACCTGCGCCTTGTCACCGCCCGCAAGGCCTATGGCCTGCCGCCCCGCCCCGGCATGAAACGCGGCCAGCCGCAGGTGTAGGGTCGGACCGCTGCAATGGACCTCCCCCTGACCCCGGCCATCGCCGGGGT
>JACZKR010000408.1 GCA_014859945.1 Paracoccaceae bacterium
CTGCTTTCCGGCGCTGATCCACTGGGAAGGCAGCCTGCACCCCGCCCGCGCCCTGCCCGATGCCGGGGTGCGGCTGATCCGGTTCGAGATTGCCCACCCCGAGGCCCCGGCGCTGCGTGCTGTGCTGGCGCCGCTGATCGCCGATGCCCGCGTGGCGGTGGAGCCGGGCGACCGGGCGATGCGGGCGGTCTTTGCCACGCCTTCGGGCGAAAGGGTGCTGGAATGATCCGCCCCGCCCGCCCCGAAGACGCCGGCGCCATCGCCGCGATCTGGAACATCGTGATCCGCGAGACGACCCACACCTTCACCACGACCGAGAAGGCGGCCGCGCCGGTTGCCGCCGCCATTGCCGCCGGCACCCCCTATTGGGTGGCCGGGCGCGGGGATGAGGTCTTGGGTTTTGCCACCTACAGCCAGTTCCGCGGCGGCAACGGCTATGCCCATGCGATGGAGCATTCGGTGCATCTGGCGCCAGAAGCGCAGGGCATGGGGCTGGGCCGGGCGCTGATGGCGCGGCTGGAAGACCACGCGGCGCGCGCGGGCGTTCATGTGATGGTAGCGGGTGTCTCGGGCGACAATCCGGGCGGCATCGCCTTTCACGCAGCACTTGGCTATGTCGAGGTCGGGCGAATGCCCGAAGTGGGCCGCAAATGGGATCGTTGGCTGGACCTTGTGCTGATGCAGAAGATCCTTCTGGGCACCCGCGACCCGGCCTGAGCGGCGGTTTTCTGCCTCGCAGAAATGTTCCTGACAGCGCCCGCGCGCCCCGCTATGCTGCGCCCGCAATGTCGATCTGGACCCGCATATCCGAGGCCCTGGCCGCCCTTCGTCAGGGCGAGCCGCTGGCGCATGTCTTTGACCTTCTGTTGGGCGTGCCCGCGCCCGAACGCTCGGTCGGTTTCACCATCGCGGTGATCGCTTTGGGGGCCAAGATGGCCAAGGCCGACGGTCAGGTGACGCGCGATGAGGTGGCTGCCTTCCGCCGGGTCTTTACCCTGGACGCCGATGAGGAACAGAATGCCGCCCGCGTCTTCAACCTGGCGCGGCAGGATGTGGCGGGGTTTGATGTCTATGCCGCCAAGATCGCCCGGATGTTCCGCGACAAGGACCACCCCGACAACCGCGCCCTGTTCATCGACCTGATCGAGGGACTGTTTCACATCGCGCTGGCCGATGACATCCTGCACGACGACGAAGACGCCTTTCTGGCCCATGTCGCCGAAATCTTCGGGCTGGACGACCGCTGTTACCGCGCCATCCGCGCGCGGCTGGTCGAAGGCACGCGGCGCGACCCCTATGACCTTCTGGGCGTGGCGCATGACGCGCCGATCGAGGAAATCCGCGCCGCCTGGCGGCAGGCGGTGAAGGAAAACCACCCCGACGCGATGATTGCCCGCGGCGTCCCGCCCGAGGCGGCGCGGCTGGCCGAACGGCGGCTGATTGCCATCAACGAGGCCTGGGACGAACTGCGCGAGCGGCTGGCGGCATGACCGGCGCCCCGACCGGCCCGCGCCCGCTGCGGCTGGCCAGCTATAACGTCGAATGGTTCAACGCGCTGTTCGACGACCGCGGGCGGCTTCTGGAAACGCTGGACGCATCCTCGCGCTATCAGGTGACCAAGGCCGATCAGCTGACGGCGCTGGGCATCGTGTTCAACGCGCTGGATGCCGACGGAATCATGATCATCGAAGGCCCCGATCAGGGCAGCAGGCGGTCCACGGTGCGGGCGCTGGAAACCTTCGCCCGGGCCTATGGTTTGCGGGCCTGCCGGGCGGTGCATGGTTTTGCCTCGGAAACCGAGCAGGAGATCGCCTTCCTTTACGATCCCGACCGTATCACCGCGCACCATGACCCGCAGGGCGACCCCGCGCCCAGCCATGGCGCCCCCGGCGCGCCGCGCTTTGACACCGGGTTGCGCGCCGATCTGGATCAGGACGGGGTGGCCGAACTGATCCGCTTTTCCAAGCCGCCGCTGGAGCTGGCCGTCAGCACCGACGGCCGCGATCTGCGGCTGATCGGGGTGCATGCCAAGTCGAAGGCACCGCATGGCCCGATGAGCAAGGCCGAATTCAGCCGCATCTCGATCGAGAACCGCCGCAAGCAGCTGGCCGAATGCCAGTGGCTGCGCCGCCGGATCGACGAACATCTGGACCGGGCCGAAACGCTGGTGGTGATGGGCGATTTCAACGACGGTCCGGGGCTGGACGAATACGAAAAGCTCTTCGGCCATTCCGGGGTGGAAATTGCGCTGGGGCTTGAGGCACCGCCCGAAAGGCGGCTGTTTGACCCGCATGCCGACATGGCACTGACCAGCCGCATCGGCATCATGCCCACCACGGCGCGGTTCTGGCTGGCGCCGAAGAAGCGGTTTTTCGAGGCGCTGCTGGATTTCATCATGGTCACGCCCGACCTTGCCGCAAGGGCGCCGGACTGGCGCATCTGGCATCCGTTCACCGATCCGGCGGTGATGGCCGTGCCCGAGCTGCGCGACGCGCTTCTGACTGCGTCGGACCATTTTCCGGTGACTTTGGACATTCCCCTTTGAACGGCAGGCCCCTGCCCCCATATTGGGCGCATGAAACGGCTTGTCCTTGCCC
>JACZKR010000409.1 GCA_014859945.1 Paracoccaceae bacterium
GGGCAGGGCGGGGCAGGGGCAGCACCTGCGCCTTGGCCGGAGGGGTCGCGGGCGCAGGCTTGGCGGCGCGGTTCAACGCGGTCACGTTCATCACCGCCCCCTAGGCCATGGCCTTGATGGCAAGGCTGTCAAGGTAGGCACCCGGGTTCGCCGGATCAAAGACCTTGCCGTCAAAGAAGGTCTCGGTTCCGCGGCTGTCGCCGAAGCCCGTCACGTCCAGCCCCAGCCCGGCTGCCGCCTGCAGCCACAGGTCCGAACGGTTGGTCGCGGCCACGAGTGCGGCCGTGTCCAGATCGCCGGGCAGATAGCCCCAGCGCTTGTTTTCCGTGATGAACCAGCTGTCGAGCGACTTCCACGGGAACGAGGTTTCGCCCTTGTCGCCCCAGAATTTCATGGCCAGCGCCGGGTCGGTGGCGGTGCGGCCGTTGCCATAATTGATCTGGCCTTTCAGGCGCCCGGCGATGTCTTCGACCGGCACGTTGTACCACTGGCGCCGACCGACGATGGCGGCCATCTCATCCTTGTTGGCCATGTCCTCGCACCAGATCTGCGCCTCGATCACCGCCATCATGATGGCAAGGGCGGCGTTCGGGTGGGCATCGACCCAGTCAGCCCGCATGCCCAGAACCTTCTCGGGGTGGCGTGACCACAGTTCACCGGTGGTGCAGGCGGTAAAGCCGATGCCCTGATTGACCAGCTGTTCGTTCCACGGCTCGCCGACGCAGAAGGCCTCCATGTTGCCGACCTTCATGTTCGCCACCATCTG
Source organism: Paracoccaceae bacterium (assembly GCA_014859945.1). Lineage (GTDB taxonomy): Bacteria > Pseudomonadota > Alphaproteobacteria > Rhodobacterales > Rhodobacteraceae > Fuscibacter. Next base: position 767 of record JACZKR010000409.1, read on the forward strand.
CGGCGGCGGCACGACGATCAGGTTCACGTCGGTATCGGGGTTGATGCCGCCGGCGGCCAGCCAGTAGCGCATCCACAGATCATGGGTGCCGCCCGGAAAGGTCATGGCAACCGGAACCTCGGCGCCGGCGGCCTTCTTGGCGGCAAAGACCTCGCGCAGCGGCGAGGAATCCAGACCCACGCCGGTTTCGGCATGGGCCTGCGCCACCGAGATGCCCTGGCATTGTTCGTTCAGGTTCAGCAGGGTGTACATCGGCAGGGGCTGGTTGCCCTGCATCACCGCGCCGGTGGCATAAAGATGGACCTTGGGGCGCAGGAGATGCCCGCCGTCGATGCCACCGCCGGCGCTGCCCAGTGCCATGTTGTCGCGCGTGGCGCCCCAGCTGGCCTGTTTCTCGATCGCCATTGCGGGCAGGCCGTGTTTGGCGAAAAGGCCCTTCTCCTGCGCGATGATCAGGGGAGCGCTGTCGGTCAGGGCGATATAGCCCAGCCGGGTGCCGTCAACTTCCGGCCCGGGCGCGGCGGCCCAGGCCCCGCCGGGCAAAAGCGCCCGGGCGGCGGCGGCGGTGGCCGCGACACCGGCGGCGGATTTAAGGAAGGAACGGCGGGAAAGGGACGGCTTCGGGGTCGTCATGGCTGGTCCTTTCGGGGCGGCGATGCTGGCCGCCGGGGCTGGCGAAACGCAAAAGGCCACCGATCCCGAAGCCCGGATGGGCTGCGCGAACAGGTGGCCTCATTGCCGTGGGGGGCCCGCAGCCTTGCGGGCGATCGGAAACCGCAGCGCCGTTGCGGCGGTCTTGAGGAAAGGCTGCCACCGGCCGCGGGTTCGCGCAAGTGCTGCGATGCAACATTGCGGGCGCAGCATCGAAATGCGGCGGGTTTCGCTGCCATTGCCCGAATATTCAGCGGGGCAGGGATGCCGGATCGAAGATATGGCCGTCAAAGAAGGCATCGGGATGCAGAATCATCCTTCCGCTTTCCGAGGCAACGGCATGGGCGTGCTGCATGGCGCCCTCGATCTTGGCCGAAGCGCCGGGCAGGTCGGCGCCCGCCGCGCGCAGGTGCAGGCGGTAAAGGTCGGTGCGGAAACAGGCGGTAGCGCGGCGCATCGCGCTGTCGAGATCAAGGCCGAAGCGCCTGGCCATGCGGCCGGCAAACAGCGCCGCGATGCTGCGCCAGGGAAAGGTGGCGGCGCCGGCATGAAAGCGGATGAAGCCCGGCGCCTCACGCAGTTCACCCGCCGGGCTGATGACGAAACGGCCCGACAGGCCGCGCTCGGTCAGTTCCGATGTCAGGTCCAGACAGGCCGGCCGGGCCAGCAGTTCGGCCGCCGTTCCGCGATTGCCGGGCTCATCCAGCCAGCGGCCGGCCCGCCAGACGGCGCGCATCAGCCGGCCGGTCACCTCGGCCTGCGCTTCGGCGAAGTCGTGGCGCAGGACAAGCCCCTTTTCGGGCGCGCTGGCCCAGATTGCCCGCCCGGGCAGCAGCAAGACCCCCGCGCCGGTTTCCACCGCGACCGAGGCCCAGGGTTCACCGACGCAGGCGGCATCTACCTCACCCGCCGCAAGTGCCTCGGCCATGCGGGGCGGGGGGACGGTGCGCACCTCGACCTCATCCACCGCAAAGCCCGATGCCAGCAGCCAGTGCCAGACCAGTTCGGCATGGGTCGAAAAGGCGAAGGGCACACCGACGCGCAGCCGGCGGGCGGCCATGCGCAGGCTGGCGCCGGCGGCCCGGGCATCGCTGAAGTCAAATCCGTGGCCGCCCGCCCGCATGGCTTCGGCCAGCGCGACCGAAACCGCAATCGCCTGACCGCCCTGCGACAGGATCATCACCAGATCAAGGTCGGGCATCGCCGGGCCAAGCCCCAGCCGCTGGGCAATGGGCATCGGCAGCAGCATATGCGCCGCATCCACCGCGCCGGCCGCCAGATAGTCGCGGCTTTGCGCCCAGGACCCCAGCCGGACCAGATCAAGGTCAAGCCCCTCTTCGGCGGCAAAGCCCAGTTCCTGCGCCACGATCAGAGGCGCGGCATCGGTCAGGGGCACATAGCCAAGGCGCAGGGGGTGCAGCTTCATGTCAGCAGCCCCGCCGCCATCACCAGTTGCTGGGCAATGTCGGCCATGCGGCGGCCCTGATCCATCGCGGTCTTGCGCAGAAGGGCATAGGCCTCTTCCTCGCCAATGCCGCGGGCCTTCATCAGGATGGCCTTGGCGCGGTCGATCACCTTGCGCTCTTCCAGCGCGGCCCGGGTCGCCGCAAGCTCGGCCCGCATGCGCTGAAACAGGTGAAAGCGCGCGACGGCGGCGTCGAGAATGGGCTTGATGCGGTCGGCGCGCAGGCCATCCACCACATAGGCCGAAACCCCGGCCTCAATCGCGGCGCGGGTCAGCGCCTCATCCGAGCGATCGACGAACATCGCCACCGGCCGCTCCATCGGGCCCGAGGCCAGAGCCAGTTCTTCCAGCACGTCGCGGGACGGATTGCCGGCGTCGATCAGAACGATGTCGGGGCTGCGTTCGGCGATGCGTCGGGCAAGGCCGGCGGGTTCGGAGATGACCAGAATCTCATGCCCGCCGGCTTCGCGCAGGCCATCGACGATGCGCAGTGCCCGCTCGGCATCCTCTTCGACCACGACGATTGTCAGGCGCTCTGTCACCGGGTCCCCGCAGGTGGTTTACTGCGAAGTGACGCGACAGGGCGGGTGCGGCAACGGGCGCGGCCTTATCTGGGGGCGGCCCGGGGTGATCTGCATAAGAAATAGGCGAGCCGCGCGGAAGGCGCCTCTAGAATGGGCATGCGGCCGAGAAGCTGACGCGCTGCCCGGTCGCCGGATGGTGCAGCGACAGCGTTTCGGCATGCAGCATCAGGCGGGGGAAGTCGCGCGCCGGCCCCGTGGCATAGATCGGGTCGCCCAGAATCGGATGGCCGAGTGCCAGCATATGCACGCGCAGCTGATGGCTGCGCCCGGTCAGCGGCGTCAGGCGGACGCGGGTTTCGGTGGCCTCACGGCCGATGACCTGCCAGTCGGTCACGGCGGGGCGGCCATGTTCGTGGCTGACCATCTGTCGCGGCCGGTTCGGCCAGTCGGCGCAAAGCGGCAGGTCCACCCGGCCGGTATCCCCCGACATCTGGCCTGCCGCCCGGGCGATGTAGGTTTTCTGCGCGCGGCGCTGTTCGAATTCCTGCCCCAGAAACCCCTGCGCGCGCTTGTTGCGGGCAAAGATCATCACGCCCGAGGTATCGCAGTCCAGCCGATGTACCAGCAGCGCATCCCAGCGCGCCGCCTGCAGGCGCGTGATCAGGCAATCCTCACGCCCCGCCAGCTTGCCCGGCACCGACAGAAGGCCCGCGGGCTTGTCGGCCACGATGATCTGGTCATCCTCATAAAGGATCGCCAGCGGCACATCGGGGGGGCGGTAGTCGAAATCCGCGATCATCGGATGCTGTGCCCGGCCTCGCGCAGGCGGGTGGCCAGATGGGTGATATGGGCCGGCCCGACCTCGCAGCAGCCGCCGACGATGGTGGCGCCCATCCGCACCCATTCCATCGCGAAATCGGCGTATTTCTGCGGGGTCAGGTCGTGGCGGTGGGTATAGTCGGGTGCCGCGCCGCTGTCGGGCAAGGGCAGGCTGGAGATTTCGCTGAAGCCGTTGGCATAGGCGCCGAAGGGCAGGCCCAGATTGCGAAGCTCTGCCATCGCTGCGGCCATCGCTTCGGGCATCGAGCAGTTGGCCAGAATGGCCGCAGCCGGGGCGGCCTGAAGCACCTCGCGCAGGCCGGAAACGGGTTCACCCGAGCGCAGGCGGCTGCCGTCGCGGTCGTGGACCGACACCGACAGCCAGACCGGCCGCCCCGCAGCTTGTGCTCCGATCAGCGCGCCGCGGGCAAGGTCCAGCGAGGACATGGTTTCCAGAAGGATCACATCGACATGCGGCGCCATCAACAGCGCCTTTTCGGCGTAAAGCGGTGCCGAAACCTCGACCGGCGGCGTCAGGTCCGGCCGGTAGCTTTCGCCCAAGGGGCCCATCGAGCCGGCAATCAGGCCGCGCCCGGCGCCGGCCCGCGCCTCATGCGCTTCGGCCAGAGCGCGCAGGTGCAGCGCGTGGAACAGATGGTCCAGCCCGAAACCCTGAAGCCGGTCGTGCAGGATGTTGTAGGTGTTGGTGGTGGCCACCGAGGCGCTGGCGGCGAAGTAGTCGTCATGGATCGCCTTCACCAGACCGGGATGGTCGATCATCACGCGCGTCGCCCAAAGCGGGCCGGGGTCTTCGCCCGACCGCGCGATCAGCTCCTGCCCCATGCCGCCGTCAAGAAGCGTGATCTCAGCCATGTTCACTCCACAAGGACAAGGCGGGCGGCAAGGCCGGCAAAGGCCACGGCCGCCAGCCGGTTGACGAAAGTCATGCGCGCACCGATGGCCCGCCCGGCATGGCCGGCAAGCCAGCCATACATCGCGGTAATCCAGGCGCCGTTGAAGGCGAAGATCAGCCCCAGAACCACGATCTGCTGCCAGACCGGCCCGGCGGCCGGGTTCACGAATTGCGGCAGGAAGGCCAGAAAGAACAGGATCGGCTTGGGGTTCAGCACGTTCGACAGGATGCCGCGCAGAAAGGCCCGGCGCGGCGAGGTGACGCCCTGCCCCTCGGGCAGGCCGCCCGCGCGCCAGCTTTTCCACGCGATCCACACCAGATAAGCGGCCCCGGCATAGCGGATCACCGCAAGCGCCCCGGGATGGGCGGCGACCAGCGCCGAAAGGCCAAGGGCGGCCAGCGTGATGTGGCACAGTACCCCGGTTCCCGCACCGAAGCCTGCAGCGGCGCCGACGCGCGGCCCGCCCTGAATGCCGCAGGCCATGGCAAAGACCATGTCCTGCCCGGGTGCCAGATTGACGATCAGCCCGCCGATCAGGAAGGTCAGGAACTGCTCGGGCGGAAGGGCGGTCAGGATGTCCCACATGGGCGCACCATCTCTGCGGTGATCGGGAAGATCAAGAGAGGTGATTTGACCTTTCGCCGCGCCGCCGGCAACCATGTGGCCAGAGGTGCCCGATGGATTACGAAACCGTTCCCGCCCGAGACTTCGGCCATGCGCTGCGTGCGATCAGCGTCAACCTTCTGGTGCGCGACCTTCGGGCCGAGGCGGCCTTTCTGACCGGCGTCTTCGGCATGCAGGCCCACCGGCTGTCGGATGATTTCGCCATCATGACCCACGCCGGCCAGCCGTTTCAACTGCATTCGGATGCCACCTTTGCCAACCATCCGCTGGCGGCGCTTCTGCCCGAGGCCGGTCCGCGCGGCGCGGGGATCGAATTGCGGCTGCACGAGGCCGACCCGGATCAGGCCGAGGCGCGTGTGGCGGGTTTTCCGGCGGCGATGGTGCTGCAACCTGCGACCGACAAGCCGGGCCATGGCCTGCGCGAGGCGGTCATCCTGTGCCCGGCGGGTTATGCCTGGGTGCCCTCGCGCCGGATCGGTTAGTCCCAGGCCGCAAAGCGCGGCAGGCCGTCGTCGGGCTCGTAGTAATCGCCCTTGTCGGCAAAGAAGATGTGGCTGACCAGTTGCCCGCCCGTGGGATTGTCGATCACCCCGGCCTCAACCGAAAACCCGCCGTCGGCGGCCCGGAAATACAGGCTTGATCCACAATCGGAGCAAAAGCCGCGGCTGCCCCCGCCCGGCGTGCGGTATTCGCTCAGCGCCCGCGCCTGCCAATTCAGGCTGTCTTCGGCGGCGTCGAATGAGGCCGAGTAATGCCCCGACAGCTTGCGGCACTGGGTGCAATGGCAGGCCCCCACCTCTCCCATCGGGCCGGGCAGGCTGAAGCGGTTGGCGCCACACAGACAGGACCCGTGCAGCGTGGTGGCCTGTGACGGGGCAGGGGGTGGACCTTCGGGCGCGTAATAGTCGCCCGCGAATTCGCCCAGCCAGTGGCTGACCGTGCGCAGCCCCGTCGGCCCGTCCAGCGCGCCGGCGGCGAATGAAATGCGCGCCTCGCCCTCGGGTTGCCAGAAAAGGCTGGCGCCGCAATGCCGGCAGAACCCGCGCTGCGCCGCCGCGGAAGAACGGAACCACGCCAGCCCTTCGTCGCGGATCAGGCGGAAGCGGTCATGCGGCACTGCACTTGCCGACCAGTAATGGCCCGAGATCTTGCGGCACTGGGTGCAGTGGCAGGCGATCACGTCGCGCAGGGGCGGATCGGCCTCAAACACCACGGCGCCGCAGTGGCATGACCCGCGCATCAGGCGGCGTCCCGGAACACTTCGGCCAGCAGCGGCACCAGCCAGTCTTCATCGGCGCGGGTGAAGGCAGCGGGGGTGTTGCTGTCCAGATCCAGCACGCCCAGCAGAACGCCCGCGCCGTTGCGCACCGGCAGAACCAGTTCCGACCGGGTGGTCGAGGAACAGGCGATGTGATCGGGGAAGGCATCGACATCGGGCACGTTCTGCACCGCGCCGGTCCGGGCGCAGGCGCCGCAGACGCCGCGGCTGAAGGGGATCACAAGGCAGCCATGGCCGCCCTGATAGGGCCCGATCTTCAGCAGTTCCGGCCCGGTGACGCGGTAGAACCCGGTCCAGTCGGACAGCGGGTGGTGATGGTGAATTTCGCAGACCACGGTGGCCATCAGCGCGACGGTGTCGGTTTCGCCATGGCAGAGCGCGCGAATGCTTTCGGTAACAGCCTGATAATCCATCTTAATACCCCAGCGCGCAGCCGTCCTTGCGCGGGTCCGATCCGCCGATCAGCACGCCCGCTTCGTCGATGAAGATGGCCTGCGCCCCGCCGATCGGCTGGTCGGGGATCGACACGTCATGCCCCATTGCCGCCAGTTCGGCCCGCACCGCGGCGGGGTAGCCGCGTTCCACCGTCATGCCTTCGGCGCCCGAGAAGCAGCGCGGCGCGTCGATGGCCGACTGCAGGTCCATGCCATAGTCGATCAGGTTCGACACCAGCCGGGCATGGCCGTTGGGCTGATAGGCGCCGCCCATCACCCCGAAAGGCATGATGACCCGCCCGTCGCGTTTCAGCATGCCCGGAATGATGGTGTGCATCGGCCGCTTGCCGCCGCCCGCCTCATTCGGGTGGCCCGATTCCAGGGTGAAACCGGCCCCGCGGTTCTGGAAGTTGATGCCGAACTTCGCCGAAGCCAGACCCGATCCGAAACCCCAGAAGATCGAATAGATCAGCGAGACCGCCATCCCGTCCCTGTCCACCGTGGTGATATAGACGGTGTCGCGGTGAACCGCCTCGGTCAGGGGCGCGGCGGCGGCCATGGCGCGACGCGGGTCGATCAGCGCCGCAAGTTTCGCGGCGGTTTCCGGCGCCAGCATGTGGTCCAGCCGTGTGGTGGGGTCGGCGATGAAGCGGTTGCGGGCGTCATAGGCCAACTTTGCCGCCTCGGCCTCAATATGCGCGCGGGCTGTGCCGAAAGGCTCCATCGCGGCAAGGTCGAAGTGCTTGAGGATGTTCAGCATCAGGATTGCGGTGGCGCCCTGACCGTTCGGCGGATGCTCGACAAGCTCAACGCCGTGGTAATCGCCGGTGACCGGGTTGGTCCAGTCGCAGCGCGTCGCGGCAAGATCGTCGTGGCTGTGGGTGCCGCCGGGGGCGCGCAGCGAGGCGATCAGGTCGTCGGCCACCTCGCCTTCATAGAACCCCGCCCGGCCATGGGCGGCGATGCGGCGCAGCACCTCGGCCTGGCCGGGGGCGCGGAAGATCTGGCCCACGCGCGGCGCCTGACCCTGCAGCAGATAGAAGTCGCGGGCGGCGCCTTGCAGACATTCGGCATCTTCGGCCCAGTCGAAGGCCACGCGCGGGGCGACCGGCACGCCTTCGTCGGCATAGCGGATCGCCGGGGCCAGCACCTGATCCAGCCCCAGCGCGCCCCAGTCGGCCGAAAGGCGGCAGAAGGCATCGACGGCGCCGGGCAGGGTAACCGAATCGATGCCATGGATGGGAACCGCGGCAAGGCCCCGGTCGCGCAGGGCCTGCGCCGACAGTCCGGCCGGCGCGCGGCCCGATCCGTTCAGGGCCAGAACCTCATTCGATCCGGGGGGCTTCAGCAGCACGAAACAGTCGCCGCCGATACCAGTCATTTGCGGCTCACAGATGCCCAGAAGCACCGCGCCGGCGATGGCCGCGTCAACGGCATTGCCCCCGGCCTGCAGGATGTCGATGGCAGTGCGGGCGGCCAGCGGGTGCGACGTCGCGCACATGCCATTGGCCGCGTAAACCGCCGAGCGGCCGGGAAAGTGGAAATCGCGCATGTCAGTCCTCCGGCCGGAACCCTAGGCGCGCGGCCGGGGATTTCCAAGCGGAAGAACCTCGGCGCGGCAGACTGGGTGGGGGCTGTTATCCACCGCGCCGAGGGAAGCTTTATGCAGCTACAGGGCAAGATATCGGCGGGCGAACGGGCGCTTTCACGGGGGAAATATGGCGTGATTGCGGCATTGGCCGCGCTGCGTGGACAGTCCCGGGGTGTGCCCGGGGATTGTCACGCCAGCAGGTCAAACCGCAGGACGTTCCGGTCGGCAATGCGCCGGTAGTCCAGCCCGCTGGCCAGCCGTCGAATCAGATGCCAGCCAAACCCGCCTTCCGGCAGATCGGCTTCGGCGGAAAGGACCGGAGGGTTGCCCGGCGGCAGGGCGCCGCCCGGCATCGGCCTGCCCCAGTCGGTGACCAGGAAGGCCAGCCCGCCGGCGTGCGGCTGCATCCGCAACTCTATCCGGCCCGGTTGGCCGGCATAGGCATGTTCCACGATGTTGTTCATCGCCTCGGCCAGCACCAGTTCGGCAGCGCCGCGGAAGGCCGGGCTTTGCCGGCGCAGCGGCGGGCTGGTCAGCGCCTGACGCAACGCCGCGCGCACCCCTTCGGCGGTGGCGGGCAGCGCAAGGCAGAATGCCGCCCCGCCGCCCTGGTCAGCCGGCATTGCGCAGCCCATCCTGCACCGCCGGATGAATGGTAAAGATGCTGTCCATCCTTGTGAGACGAAAGACTTTTTCGACCGTTGGCGTCAGCCCCGCCAGTTCCAGCGGCCGATCCGGCCCCAGCGACTTGCGCACCGCGACCACCGCACCAAGGCCCGAACTGTCCAGAAACGCCACCTGCGACAGGTCCAGCAGCACGCGGCCTTGCCCGACTTGCGTGGCTTCGCGCATGCGGTCCTTGAACTGAATGGCAGCGGCGGCATCAATCCGGTCCTGCCGGACCCTGACCACCAGCATGTCGCCCTGTGTCCGTGCCTCGATCTCCATCATCCATCCCCGGCTGTTGCGGGGTCAGACTAGGGCGAAGCGGTTACCAGAAGGTAAGCGGCGGCTCAGTTCAGCTGGAATTGCAGGGGGTAGCGGCCATCCTCGAAATCGCCGAACAGGTCCGGCAGGTCGGGATGCGTCACCGGCTGGCCGGTTTCGTCGGGAACAAGGTTCTGCTCCGAGACATAGGCGACGTAATAGCTTTGGTCATTCTCGGCCAGCAGGTGATAGAAGGGCTGGTCCTTCGATGGGCGGCTTTCCTCGGGGATCGCCTCATACCATTCCTCGGTGTTCGAGAACATCGCATCGACATCGAACACCACACCGCGGAACGGATGCTTGCGATGGCGCAGCACCTGCCCGATATGATACTTGGCGTCCGTCTTCAGCATGTGCCCCAGTCCCCTTCCACCTTAATTAATCCTCGCGGGCGCGGCTGTCCATGGCACAGACCGGCCCTTGGGGGAAACAGTCCGTGGCTCTGCGGCGACAGTTGCGGCGCCAGATTGCCGATCCGGGGCCACCTCGCGGTTTTCTGATCGGGGCAGCGGGTTCGGCCATTTCCCTGCCGGGGCTTTTCCCCTATTCTGCGGGCAAAATAAAATGCGCGAGGGGCAGATGAGCAGAACTCTCCGTGCGTCGATCCTGTTACTGGTGCTTGCCTCTTGCGGGGGCGGGAACTTTTCGGCGCCCCGTGATCTTGACGACGCATGTTCGATCGTGCGTCAGCGACCCGCCTACATCAAGGCGATGCGCGCGACCGAGCGCAAATGGGGCATCCCCATTCATGTGCAGATGGCCACGATCCATCAGGAATCGAAATTCATCGGCAATGCCCGCACGCCGCACCGCTATGCGCTGGGCGTGATCCCGATGGGGCGGCAGTCTTCGGCCTATGGCTACAGTCAGGCGCTGGACGGCACCTGGGACGAATACCGCGATGAGACCGGCCGCCGCAGCGCCCGGCGCGACCGCATCACCGACGCCACCGATTTCATGGGCTGGTACATGCACGGTACGACCGAGCGGCTGGGCATCTCGAAGGGCGACGCGCAAAGCCAGTATCTGGCCTATCACGAGGGCCGCACCGGCTTTGCCAAGCAAAGCTATCTGGGCAAGCCCTGGCTGGTGGATGTGGCGGCCAAGGTCGGCGCGCGGGCCGAGATGTACCGCGTGCAGCTGATGGGCTGCCGATAGAGCGGGCCTTGGCCGGCGCTATTTCTTGCGCCGGCTGACCTCATCCGTGATGTTGAAAAGCGATGCCTTGAAGGACATCCCCGTCTTCAGCTCGCCCAGAATGACCGTCGTCTGCTGACCCAGATCGTCGGTGATGATCCACTGGCGCAGCGCCACCGGACTGCCGCTGAAGACAAGCTCGATCGTGCCGTATTCCGGATGCTCGGGGTCCTGCGCCACGACGCGCGTGGTGTTTTCCACCTCACGGTGACCGACGACCATCTTGGCGCGGCCAAGGTCGATCTTGTCGGCAAGGATCAGGTTCAGCGGCGTGCGCTTCAGAGGATATTGTTCGGGCGGCTGGTTCGACTTGGCGTCGAAAATCGCCACCTGCCCGCCCGAGGCCAGCACAAGGCTGCGGTCGGGCGGCGCATATTCAAAGCGCACCCGGCCGGGGCGGCGGATGTAGAGCTTGCCCATGGACACCGATCCGTCGGCGTTCACCTGGGTAAAGTCGGTCTCGACCGTGGTCAGCCCGGCCAGATAGGCCGACAGGTCGCGCAGCGAAATCGGCGCGGCAAAGGCGGGCAAGGCCAGCGGCAGAAGGGCAAGCGGGGCAAGAAGCAAACTGCGGCGTTTCATGACGCCTATATATGCGAAGCGCCGCGGCCCTGCACCCCCCGGCCCGGTCACATGGCGGGGAGTTGCCTGTGAGCGGAAAGCACGCCGAATCATGCGGTTGCCCGGCACCGGCCCGGCGCCGGATTTCGACCGCAGCGCGCCGATTTCTGCGGCTGACGGGGCTAAAGGCAGAGAAAATCATGCGCTGATCAACAAATGTGCAAAATAAAGCACGGCCAATCTGCGAATTTTGCTTGGAATCTTCGATAATAGCGGCATTCCGGATTGATCTTTGCCAAGAACTACCGCGCGAACTGCATATCTTCCTCCTATCCGACAGGGTGAACGGACAGGAGAGGCAGATGAAGGTTGTTGTTCTGGGCGCAGGCGTGATCGGCGTGACCTCGGCCTGGTATCTGGCCCGCGCGGGGCATGAGGTGACGGTGATCGACCGTCAGACCGGCCCGGCGCTGGAGACCTCTTTCGCCAATGCCGGCGAGATCAGCCCCGGCTACTCCTCGCCCTGGGCGGCGCCCGGGATTCCGCTGAAGGCGATGAAGTGGATGTTCATGCGCCACGCGCCGCTGATCCTGAATCTGCGGCCCGATCCGGTGAAGCTGTCGTGGCTGGCGCGGATGCTGATGAACTGCACCGCCGACGCCTACAAGGTGAACAAAAGCCGGATGGTCCGCATCGCCGAATATTCGCGTGACTGCCTGCGCGATCTGCGCGCCGAAACCGGCATCAGCTATGATGAGCGGACCAAGGGCACGCTGCAGGTGTTCCGCACCCAGAAGCAGGTGGACAGCGCCGCGAAGGATATCGAGGTGCTGCGCGCCGATGGCGTGCCGTTCGAGGTGCTGGACGCCGCCGGCTGCATCGCCGCCGAACCCGGTCTGGCGGCCTCGGCCGGCAAGATTGCCGGCGGGCTGCGGCTGCCGGGCGATGAAACCGGCGACTGCTTCAAGTTCACCAACAGTCTGGCCGCGATGGCCGAAGCGGCCGGCGTGACCTTCCGCTGGGGCATCTCGGTTCAGGGGATTGAAACCGAGGGCGGCCGCGTGTCAGCGGTGCGCACCGATGCGGGCCGTATCACCGCCGACGCCTATGTGCTGGCGATGGGCAGCTTCTCGCCCGCGCTGGCCAAGCCCTTGGGGATGAACCTGCCAGTCTATCCGCTGAAGGGCTATTCGATCACCGTTCCGATTACCGATGCCGCCAAGGCGCCGGTTTCGACGGTGATGGACGAAACCTACAAGGTGGCGATCACCCGTCTGGGCGACCGCATCCGCGTGGGTGGTCTGGCCGAGGTGACCGGGTTCGACCTGTCGCTGAACCCGCGCCGCCGCGCCACGCTGGAACATTCGGTCGAAGACCTGTTCGGTGGTGCCGGCGACCAGAGCCGCGCGACCTTCTGGTGCGGCCTGCGCCCGATGACGCCCGACGGCACGCCGATTGTCGGCCGTTCGACCCTGCCGAACCTGTTCCTGAACACCGGCCATGGCACGCTGGGCTGGACGATGGCGGCCGGTTCGGGCCGGCTTCTGGCCGATCTGATGTCGGGCCGCGCGCCCGAGATTGAGCATGCCGATCTTGGCTATGCCCGTTACCAGCGCGAAACCCGTCGGCCTGCGCCGGCCGGCGTGGCGGTTCCTGCCTGACGGGGCGGCGGCGCCTTAGCCGCGCCGCGCCTTCAGCACCATCTGCGTCTGGGTGACCATCGCCGCCAGCGTGCCATCGGCGCGCAGGATCGAGGTCTGCCAGACCTGCGTGCTGCGGCCGCGGTGCAGCGGCACCGATACAGCGCGCACGGTTTCGCCCGGTGCAATGGCGCGGAAGAAGTTGGTCTTGCTTTCCACCGTCGTTGTGCCTTCGTCGGGCGCGATGTTCAGGAAGGTCGCCGTGCCGCCCAGATTGTCGGCCAGCGCCATGATCGCCCCGCCATGCAGCACGCCGTTGCGGTTCAGAAGCCCGGGCTTCACGACCATCTCCGCCTCGACCCGGTCAGGATCGGTTGAGGTGATCTTCAGCCCCAAGAGCAGCGCAAAGGGCGGCTGATCGGCTGCGATGGCGGCGCGCTCCTCTTCGGTCATGCGGTCTCCTTCCGGAACAGGGCGGCCAGTTGCTGGGTGTCGATGGCGCGGATGGTCAGCCCTTCGGGTTTGACGGCGGCCACATCCTCACCCGCGACCATGGCGTTGACGATGGCTTCCTCGACCGCTTCGACGGCGGCCAGATAAATCGGGTCGATCACCTCGTTGTTGATCTCACGCCGTTCGGTGAAGGCGCCGTGCTGCTGCGGCAGGGGTCCGATGTCGGCGGTCGAGAAAGCAAGGAAGATATCGCCCGAGGAATTGCCGCCCGGCGTGCCGCCGCGCCCCAC
>JACZKR010000410.1 GCA_014859945.1 Paracoccaceae bacterium
GGGCGGCCGAATTGGCGTCGATGAAGCTCAGCACCAGCGGGCGGATGTTCAGGCGCCAGCTTTTCCCGGCGAAGATGCCGTAGTGGCCGGCGTCGGGTTCAAGATGGCTGGCCTTCTTCGACTCCGGCAGCCCGGTACACAGCTTCAGCGCCGCAACGCATTGGCCGGGGGCCGAGATATCGTCCTTCTCGCCCTCGACGGTCTTCACCGCGACCTGGGTGATGGCGCCGATATCAACCTTCTTGCCGGCGACGGTGAATTCGTTCGTCGCGATTTCACGCCGCTTGAAGATGCGGTCCACGGTGGACAGGTAGAACTCGGCCGTCATGTCCATGACGGCAAGGTATTCATCATAGAAGCGGTTGTGCGCGTCATGGTCGGTCGCCTCGCCGCGCGCGGCGCGCATGATCTGTTCGGCAAAGGCCTTGGAATGCCGCTCGGCATTCATCGACATGAAGCTTTGCAGCTGCAACAGCCCCGGATAGACCAGCCGCCCCGCGCCCTTGTACTTGAAGCCGACGCGCTGGATGGCGATCTGCTCAAGCTGGCCCATGGTGATGCGGCGGCCGAAATCGGTCACCTCGGTCGCGGCGGCATCGGGGTCGATCGGGCCGCCGATCAGCGTCAGGCTGCGCGGCTGTTCGTCGGGGTGTTCGCCGGCCAGATAGGCGGTGGCGGCAAGCGTCAGCGGCGCGGGCTGGCAGATGGCGATGACATGGGTGTCAGGCCCCAGCGCGCGCATGAAATCGACCAGATAGAGCGTATAGTCCTCGACATCGAACTTGCCGGCGGAAACCGGGATGTCGCGGGCATTGTGCCAGTCGGTCACATAGATGTCGGCATCGGGCAGAAGGCTGGCCACGGTGGACCGCAGCAGCGTAGCGTAATGGCCCGACATCGGCGCGACCAGCAGGATCTTGCGGGCCATCGGCGCGCGGCGGCGCACGAAGAACTGGATCAGGTTGCCGAAGGGCTTTTCGACCACGGTCTTCACATCGACAAGGTGATCCTGCCCGTCGGGCCCGGGAATGGAACGGATGCCCCAGTCGGGCTTGGCGACCATGCGGGCAAAGCTGCGCTCGGTCACTTCGCCCCAGGCGGCGATCAGCGGCAGCAGCGGGTTGGGCGACAGTGCGAACAGCGGGTACGAAGCCATGGCGCGTGCGGTAGCGCCCAGCCACTCATTCGTGTTGCGGGCGCTTTCCATAAGGTCGTAGGTGGCCATATACTTCACGCGCGTCTCCATCGGCCGATGCGTCGCATCGCCTGTCGGGGCGGGACGCGGTATGCTGCACAGCAGCGAGATTAGGGGCTAAAAGATAACATGGCAACTGAGGAATATGACGCAGGACAAAAGTTGGAGAAGCTCCAGGAAAATCTTGCGAAGGTCGAAACCCTCAGCGAACGCCTGATTGCGGCCCTGTCCCGGCACAGGAACCATGACCCGGCGCTGAATGCGCCCTCGAACGAGTTGTTCATGAAGGCGGCGCAGGCCTATCTGGCCGCGATGATGCAGAACCCCGCCCGCGTGCTGGAACACCAGGTGGGCTACTGGACCAAAAGCCTGAAGCATTACATCGAGGCGCAGCAGGCGCTGGCCAAGGGCGAATTCAAGGCGCCGGCCGATCCGGGCCCCAAGGACCGGCGCTTTTCAAACCCGCTGTGGGAAACCCATCCGGCCTTCAACTATCTGAAGCAGCAATACCTGATCAACTCCGAGGCCATCCAGACCGCCGTGGGCGATCTGGAAGGGATCGAGGACAATGACCGCAAGCGGGTGGAATATTTCACCCGCCAGATCGTCGACATGCTGTCGCCGACGAATTTCCTGGGCACCAACCCCGACGCGCTGGAGAAGGCCATCGCCACCGACGGCGAAAGCCTGGTGAAGGGGCTAGAAAACCTGGTGGCCGACATCGAGGCCAATGACGGTGAACTTCTGGTGACACTGGCCGACCGCGAGGCGTTCGAGGTGGGCCGCAACATCGCGGCGACGCCGGGCAAGGTGATCTTCCGCAACCGCATGCTGGAACTGATCCAGTACAGCCCCACCACCGAAACCGTGCATCAGACGCCGCTGCTGATCTTTCCGCCGTGGATCAACAAGTTCTACGTCATGGACCTGAAGCCGCAGAACAGCCTGATCAAGTGGATCGTCGATCAGGGCTTTACGCTGTTCGTGGTCAGCTGGGTCAACCCCGACGCCGGTTATGCCGATGTGGGGATGGACGATTATATCCGCGAGGGTTTCCTGACCGCCATGGCCGAGGTGCGCCGCATCACCGGCGAAAAGCAGATCAACTGCGTCGGCTACTGCATCGCCGGCACCACCCTTGGCCTGACGCTGGCCCATCTGGAGCGGGCGGGCGACAAATCGGTGAAATCGGCCACCTTCTTTACCACGCTGGCCGATTTCTCGGACCCCGGCGAAGTGGGCGTGTTCCTGACCGACGATTTCGTCGACGGGATTGAACGGCAGTCGGCCAGTGACGGCATCCTGTCGAAGTTCTTCATGAGCCGGACCTTCAGCTTTCTGCGATCGAACGACCTGATCTATCAGCCGGCGATCCGCAGCTATATGATGGGCGATGCGCCGCCGGCCTTTGATCTGCTCTACTGGAACGGCGACGGCACCAACCTGCCGGCGCGGATGGCGGTGGAATATCTGCGGGGCCTGTGCCAGCGGGACGGGTTTGCCAAGGGCGATTTTCCGGTCTTCGGCAATCCGGTGCGGCTGGACGGGGTGAAGCTGCCGGTCTGCGCCATCGCCTGCGAGACCGACCACATCGCGCACTGGAAGGGCAGCTTCAACTCGATCCGCCAGATGGGTTCGAAGGACAAGACCTTCATCCTGTCGCAGTCGGGCCATATCGCCGGCATCATCAACCCGCCGTCGAAGGGCAAGTATGGCCACTATACCAACGACGGCCCGATGACCGCGCCCGAGGACTGGCTTGCCGGCGCGACCTTCCATCAGGGCAGCTGGTGGCCGCGCTGGGGGGAATGGCTGGCGGGCCATTCCGGCAAGAAGATCAAGGCGCGCGTGCCCGGTGATTCGGTGCATCCCGTGCTGTGCGATGCCCCCGGCACCTATGTGACGGCCCGGCCAAAGGCCTGATCCGGCGTCACATTTCCCCGAGGTCATCTTCGGGTCACCCGTTCATGCTGCGTTGCAGAAATTTCACTTGAAATGCTGCGGCGCAGCATCTATATACTGGTGACAGGAAACGGGCTTACCCCGGACTTCAGGAGCAATGAAATGACCAAGACCACCGACTTCACCAAAGTCATGCAGGACATGATGGCTTCCTTCCCGGTGGATGCCTCGGCGCTGCAGAACGCGTTCAAGACCCAGGCCGCCTTTGGCGAAAAGCTGACCACCGTTGCGCTGGGCGCTGCCGAGAAATCGACCGAGATTTCGTCGAAATGGGCCAAGGACACCATCGCCAAGCTGGCCGCCGCTTCGAAAGCCAAGGCTGAACCGGCCGAATACACCAAGGCCGTGTCGGACTTCGCGACCGCTGCTGCCGAGATGGCCGCCGAGAACATGGCCGCCTTCGCCGAAGTTGCGAAGAAGGTCCAGATGGAAACCGTCGAGCTGATCCTGGCTGCCGGCAAGGACGCTTCGGAAGAAGCCACCGCCGCTGTCAAGAAGGCCACCGCCGACGTGACCGCTGCCGCCAAGAAAGCCGCTGCGGCTGCGAAGTAAGTCAGGAAAAGCGCGCGCCTCCTCCTCCCGGGTGCAGCGCAGGGCGGGCCATGTGCCCGCCCTTTCTTTTTTTCTGCGCCTCCCCTAAGCTTCTCTGCATAAGCACAATGGGAGGGTGAAGATGGCCGATACCGCAAAGCCTCTGCTGATCAAGCGCTATGCCAGCCGCAGGCTCTACAATACCGAAACCTCCGACTATGTGACGCTTGAGGATATTGCGGGCTTCATCCGGGCCGGGCGCGAGGTGCAGATCGTCGATCTGAAGTCGGGCGATGACCTGACGCGGCAGTATCTGCTGCAGATCGTGGCCGAACATGAATCGAAGGGCGATACCGTTCTTCCGACCAATGTGCTGACCGATCTGGTGCGCAGCTATACCACCAATGTGCAGTCGGTCGTGCCGCAGTTCCTGCAGGCCAGCTTCGAGATGCTGCGCGAAGGCCAGTCGAAGATGATGGAGAACCTGCAAAGCTTCCCCAACCCCATGGCGGCGATGCCGGGGTTCGAGGCGATGCGCAAGCAGCAGGAAGCCTTCATGAAGACCATGATGGGCGGCCTGCCCGGCTGGCCGGGGGCGCCGGGCGCGGCCCCCAAGGGCGAAGACGATGCCGCCGCCGGTTCGGCCGATGACATTGCCGAACTGAAGCGCCAGTTCGCCGAGCTTCAGAAGAAGCTCTCGAAGCTTTAGGCGATGTCCGAAGGTCAGGGCCGGATCACGCTTTGGGGGATCGAGGTCTTTCTGGCCGTCGCGGAAGAGGGCACCATCTCGGCCGCCGCGCGGCGGCTGGGGGTTTCGCCCTCGGCGATCTCGCAGCAGTTGACCGGCATCGAGGCGGCGCTGGGCGCGTCGCTTCTGGACCGCTCGGCCCGGCCCATGCGGCTGACGCCGGCGGGGGCGATGTTCCGCCCCCATGCCCAGACCATCCTGAACGCCGAGGCCGAGGCGCGGGCCGAACTGGCGGTGGCCGAACTGTCCGGCCTGACGACGCTGCGGCTGGGCATCATCGAGGATTTCGACGCCGAGGTGACACCGCGCCTTCTGTCGGAACTGGCGCGCGAGTTGCGGGGCTGCCGGTTCCTTCTGGAAACCGGCGCCAGCCACCGCCTGCTGGATCAGCTTGAGGCGCGGGCGCTGGACGTTGCCGTGACCGCCGATCTGGACAGCGCCGGCAATGCCGAGGGCTGGCGCGAGGTGCATCCGCTGCTGGCAGAACCCTTCGTCGCGGTCAGCCCACGGGGGCGCGACTGGCAAAGCCTGCCGCTGATCCGCTACACCGCGCGGCACCTGATGGGGCGGCAGATCGCGGCGCATCTGGCACGGCAGAACCTGAACCTGGCGCAGCGGTATGAACTGGACAGCTATCACGCCATTCTTGCGATGGTGGTGGGGGGCGAAGGCTGGACCATCCTGCCGCCGCTGGCGCTGCACCATGTCGCGCGGTTCCGCGGCGCGGTGGACGTGGCGCCCTTGCCCTTTGCGCCTCTGGAGCGGACGCTTTCCCTGTCGGCCCGGGCCGGCGTGCTGCGCGAGATGCCGGGCCAGATCGCCGGCCGGCTGCGCGGCCTGATCCGCGAGCGGGTGGTGGTGCCGGCGCTCGCGGAGTGGCCCTGGCTGGAGGGGCGGCTGCGCGTCTTGTAAGGGTGACCTGCGGGCGACCGGGCGAAGGCGGGGTGGCTGGCAGTCAAAGGGGGCGCGCGGGCTGGGGTGACCTGGCTGGCTTGCTTCCTGCCCATGAC
>JACZKR010000411.1 GCA_014859945.1 Paracoccaceae bacterium
GCCCCGCTCCAGCGCTTCGGCCAGCGTCCAGGCGTCCTCCAGCCCCATTCCCGCGCCCTGCGCCAGAAAGGGCAGCGTGGGGTGGGCGGCATCGCCGATGATCGCGGCCGCCCCTTCCGGCAGAACCCGCTGCCAGATGGCCGCCACCGGATGGCGGAAAAGACCCCAGAGCCAGACATCCTGCACCTGATCGAGCCAGCCCCGCACCCGGGGACCGAAAGCTTCGAAGGCCAGACGCATCTCCATCGGGTCGTCGCGCAGGGACCAGCTTTCCTCGACCCAGCGGTGGCGCTCTTCCACCGCGACGATGTTGCGCAAGGCCCCGCCGCGCAGGGGATAGCTGACCAGATGGCGGCCCGGGCCCATATGCACCTCGGCCACCGGGGCGGCGCCGGGTACCTCGGGGATCAGCGCGCGCCAAGCCACCTGCCGGGTGAAGAACGGAGCCACCCGCCCGTTCAGCGCCGCCCGCGTCGGCGAATGCAGCCCGTCGGCGCCCACCAGCAGCGACGGTTCGCTGACCGCGCCCTGCGCCGTCACCAGACGCGGGCGTGGGCCGGAAAGGTCCACCGTCTCGACCTTCTGCAACAGGCGCAGCTGCGCGCCGGCCGCCCGCGCGCCTTCGGCCAGAAGCCCGATCAGGTCGGCGCGGTGCAGGAAATGCCAGCCCTGCCCCGGGCGCAGCCGCGCCAGATCCATCCGCAGCACGGTGGCACCCGAAAATCCGTCCTTCAGCTCAACCGCCGCCGCCCGGACCGAAGCGGCCTCCAGCGCCGTGCCCAGACCCAGCGCGCGCATCACCGCCGCGCCGTTCGGCCCGATCTGCAGCCCGGCCCCGACCTCACGGATCGCGTCGGCCTGTTCCAGCACCGTCACCTCGGCGCCCTTCAGCGCCAGCGCACGCGCCAGCGCCAGCCCGGCAACGCCCGCGCCCAGAATGGTGACTTCCCGCCCCTTCATCGCATCCCCCGAATGCAAACGCCGGACCCTGAGGCCCGGCGCATCCTGCGGTCATCCGGCCACCGGGCACAAGCCCGGCGCGCGGCGGTCAATCGTCGCGGTGAACCTTCTCGCGCCGTTCATGCTTTTCCTGGGCTTCCAGCGTCATGGTGGCGATAGGCCGGGCGTCAAGGCGCTTGAGGCTGATCGGCTCACCCGTCATCTCGCAGTAGCCGTATTCGCCATTGTCGATCCGGCGCAGCGCGGCGTCGATCTTGGCGACCAGCTTGCGCTGACGGTCGCGGGTGCGCAGTTCCAGCGCGCGGTCGGTCTCTTCGCTGGCGCGGTCGGCCAGATCGGGAACGTTGCGGGCCGAATCCTGCAGGTTTTCAATGGTCTCGGACGACTGGCTGAGCAGTTCCTGTTTCCACATCAGCAGCTTGCGGCGGAAATACTCCAGCTGCCGGTCGTTCATGAAGGGTTCGTCTTCCGCCGGGCGGTAGTCGTCGGGAAGGAACACTTCGGCTTTCATCGCAGCACTCTCCATATCTTCGGATCGCAGCGACAGGCGGGCTTCTGTCATGGTGCGCTCCTGTTGGGCGGGCGTTTACCGCAACGGACAGGGGATGTCACTACACAAAGCACAGGATATCGGCGTGGCAGGCCGTGGGCATTTTTCGGGCAGGCCGCCCCTGCCCGCGCAACCGGCCGGGAAAAGCCTTGACAGAGGGGCCGGCGCCCCCGACCAATCGCCCGACCGCCGAACGAAGCAGCCGTGCCGGAACCCGCACACCGCGGCCGGCCCGCCTGCGCCGTTGCGCACCCTGCCATGTGATGCGGCCGCACCTGTGTTCCAACGCCCCGGAGGCCGCCTGAAATGACTGCCAGATCCCTTCTGTCCTTCTTCGCGCTGACCCTTGCAGCAGCGCCGGCCCTGGCGCAGGGGGCCAATTATTCGGTCTCGGGCGGGGCGCTTTATGGCACGGTGCGCGGCTGGACCGTGGTTCTGAGCGAGCAATACGGCTGTTCGGCCTATCCCGAAGCCATGCCCATCGTCTTCAACTCCCCGCCCGCCGGGGGATGGCAGCTGATCCTGCCCTATACCGCCACGGCGCCGGACGGCGAATATCAGGGCTCGATCGACGTGGACAAATACAGCTTTACCGATACCTATTTCGGCGAAGGCGGCTGGCTTTACGCCTCATTCCCGCTGGAGATGCGCAAGGCCGTGGCCGATGGCCAGACCATTTCCGTTCATGTCGAGCCGGCGGCGACCACGCTGAACCTGGCGGGATCGACGGCGGCGCTGCTGAAGCTGGAAGAATGCTGGCAGGCGCTGACGGGATGGACCGCCGAGGGGTCAAGCCGCGCCGGAACCTTCGCCTTCTCGGGCGACTGACAGGCGCGATGGGGCGGCCGTCCGGCTTGCCCCTGCCGCCCGCGCGGCTTATCCCCGGATGGCCCGCCGATGCCAAAGGAAACGGCCCATGCAGTTTGACAGCACCGCCACCTATGTCGCCACCGAGGATCTGAAGATCGCGGTCAATGCCGCCGTCGCGCTGCAGCGCCCCCTGCTGGTCAAGGGCGAACCGGGCACCGGCAAGACCGAACTGGCGCGGCAGGTGGCGGCGGCTTTGGGCATGCCGCTGATCGAATGGCATGTGAAATCCACCACCAAAGCGCAGCAGGGGCTGTATGAATATGACGCCGTCAGCCGCCTGCGCGACAGCCAGCTGGGCGACGCGCGGGTGCATGAGGTGTCGAACTACATCCGGCGCGGCAAGCTGTGGCAGGCGTTTGAGGCCGAGACCCGCGTGGTGCTGCTGATTGATGAGATCGACAAGGCCGATATCGAGTTTCCAAACGACCTTCTGCAGGAATTGGACCGGATGGAGTTTCATGTCTATGAAACCGGCCAGACGGTGACGGCCCGGCAGCGGCCGGTGGTCATCATCACCTCGAACAACGAAAAGGAACTGCCCGACGCCTTTCTGCGCCGCTGTTTCTTCCACTACATCCGTTTCCCCGATGCCGAGACGCTGGCCACCATCGTCCGCGTGCATTTCCCCGATATAAAGGACGCGCTGCTGTCGGCCGCCCTGACGCGGTTCTTCGAACTGCGCGAAACCCCGGGGCTGAAGAAGAAGCCCTCAACCTCGGAAGTGCTGGACTGGCTGAAGCTTCTTCTGGCCGAAGACCTGTCGCCCGAAGACCTGCGGCGCGAGGGCAAGAACGCGCTGCCCCGGCTTCACGGCGCGCTTCTGAAGAACGAACAGGATGTGCAGCTGTTCGAACGGCTGGCCTTCATGGCGCGCGGCCAGCGCTAGGCGGGCGGCCTGTGGACAAGTCCGAATCGGGCGGAATTGCCGTAACTTAGCCACAGTCTTGCCGCAATTCAGTCACGGAAACGGCTATTTCTGAAATAATCGGAAATATTTCGTGATGATCGCCTCGCAAATGCGGTGGTCGACCCCGATGGCACCGCCATGGGTAGCCCCGGGGCGCGGCTTCAGATTCCGCAAGATTGACACGAAGGCGCCCCGATACCGACACTCACGCTCTGTTGTCTCGGCCTTGGGAAACATCCGGTCCTCTGACGTGGGACTGTTTCTCTGGCGCGGCATTCCCCGGCGGGGTTTGCCCGGTCTGACCCGGCTGCTGCGGCCGGGATGTGACAGCCAGAGGGGTGCGCCTTGCGGTGCGCCGACGGCGGGGCGGGATGACCAGGGCGGAGGCGGCGGGGGCCGCAGTCCGTCCATCGGGGAAGGGTTCCGGCCCTTCCGGTGACGCCGGGCAACCGGCGGCCGGCCATGGCGGGGCGGCGGCGGAAAGCGGGGGCTTTCCGGCCGTCACCCCGCCCGGGCAGGCCGTGCGGCCGGGGTCATCCCTTTGAAATCGGGGGAAACCCCACGAAATGGTTGTGAGCTGCCAAGCCATGCGCCGAAGCCTGTCTGTTCTTGCCCTGTGCCTGTTGTCGGCCTGCGCCGCCACACCCGCCGCCGAAGTGACCATGCGCTTCACCTCGCCTTCCGGTTCCGGCACCGATCTGGTGCTGCCCGAGGCGCTGGCCCAGCCCGCCGTCGGGCGGTCCAGCCGTGGCAATGCCCAGATGGCGCGCGATTTCCTTGACCTTGAGTTCCGCATGGAAAGCGGCCGCGCCCTGCCGGTGCTGACCCGTTTCGAAGGGCCGATCACGGTCGAGATGACGGGCAGCGTTCCGGGCAGCGCCCCGGCCGAACTGGACCGGCTGATCGGGCGGCTGCGCGCCGAAGCGGGGCTGGACCTGCGCCGGACCTCGGGCGGCAATGCCTCGGTCACCATCGAATTCGTGCCGCGCGCCGCCATGCGCCGCGCCGTGCCCACCGCCGCCTGTTTCGTGGTGCCGAATGTCACGTCCTTTGCCGAATACCGCAGCGCCCGCAACGCCGGCCGCACCGATTGGGCACTGCTGACGCGGCGCGACCATGCCACGATCTTCGTTCCCGCCGACACCAACCCGCAAGAGGTGCGCGACTGCCTGCACGAAGAACTGGCGCAGGCGCTGGGGCCGCTGAACGACCTTTACCACCTGCCCGACAGTGTCTTCAACGACGACAACTTCCACACCGTGCTGACCGGCTTCGACATGCTGATGCTGCGCGTCCATTACGCGCCGGAACTGGCATCGGGGATGAATGAGGCCGAGGTGGCCGCACGGCTGCCCGCCATCCTGGCCCGGCTGAACCCGGCGGGTGAGGGCAAGGCCACCACCCCCGCCACCATCGCCCCCCGCGTCTGGGTGCAGGCGGTCGAGGGCGCCTTCGGCGTCACCGGCGGCGCAGGTCAGCGCGTGGGCGCCGCCGAACGCATGCTGTCGATCGCCATGGCGCAGGGCTGGAACGACGGGCGTCTGGCGCTGTCGTGGTATGCCCTTGGCCGCGCGCAGGTGATTTCCGACCCCGAGGCGGCGGTGCGCGCCTTTAGCGAAGCCCGCCGCATCTGGCGCGGCATCGGGGGTGCGGCGATCCATGTCGCGCATGTGGACATGCAGCTTGCCGCCATCGCCCTGGCCGCCGGCCAGCCCGATCAGGCCATGGCCTTTGCCGACCGTGCCATTCCGGTGGTCCGCGACGCGCAGAACGCCGCCCTTCTGGCCACGCTGATGCTGATCAAGGCCGAGGCGCTTGAGGCCATGGGCCGCGTGGCCGAGGCAAAGGCTCTGCGTCTCGACACCGCGCCCCTTGCACGCTATGGCTTCGGCTCGGACAGGCAGGTGCGCGCGCGGACGGCAGAGATTGCCTCGCTCGCGGCACGCGGCGCGCGGGGCTGACCCCGCCGCAGGAAGGCGGGAAGGCATGATCGTCATTGGCGGATTTCTGATCGGGGCGGTGCTGGGCGCGCTGACCGCAAAGCGGCGCGGCGGCAAGCGGCTGGACATCCTGCAATACGCCGCCGGCTACGCCATCGCCTTCACCCTGCTGGGCCTTTTCGCCACCATCTTCATCGACCGCATGGCGCGGTAGGGCGGATGCGGGATATCGCGCGGTTTGCCGGGTGGTTCGATGCGGGCGCAGCGCCCGATCCGGCGGCCCTAGCCGCCGCCCGCCTGCCCGCTGCGCGCGAAGCCGACCCGCCCCCGCGCGGCAACCCCGAGGCGCTGGCCGACAAGCTGGGCCAGCTTGCCGCCGACATGCCGGGGCAAAGCGAACTGGTGCTTTATCATGCCGGGCTGATCGTCCATCTGCGGCGCGGCCTGCGGACCGATGAGATGTGGGCGCGGTTTTCGGCCCTGTGGCGCGACCATGCGGCGCTGCTGATCGGCCATCTCGATTCCCGCTGGCTGATCTCGGCCTGCGATACCTTTGCCGATTTCGACGAAGACCCAGCCGCGCGCAGTGCCGCGCTGGCGACCTCGCTGATGGCCAATTTCGTGCGGCTTTATGAGACCGAGCAGAAGGCGCGCGGCCCGGATCTGCGTCCGCTGATGCCGCCCCGGGGGCGCAGCGAGCTGTTCGACGGCACCATCGCCTATGGCATCTACAAGGGCGACACCCTGCGCAACGCCATGCAGCGTCTGGGCAGTCTGGCCGCAACGGCCGGGCGTCCGGCCATGGTTCTGGATGCGCTGGTCGGCCGGATTGCGGCGGCCGACACGCCGCTGACCCGCTTTGCCCGGCTGCACCGCGACGACGCCACCCGCTGGCGGCCCGCGCCGCCGCCTGCAATGCGCGTTGCCCTGTTCAACGACACCTCGGTCAGCCGCCACTTCGGCTGCGAGGCGGTCTTGGACACCATCGAGCGCCTCTTCACCGGCGCCGGCATCGCGCTGATCCACCGCCACCCGGTCGGCCGGCCGTGGGACAGCGATCCGGCCGCCCTGCGCGCCATCGCCGGGGCCGACGCCGTGGTGGTGAACGGCGAGGGCACCATTCATCATGACCGCCCCGCCGGCCGGCGGCTGGCTGCGCTGGCCGGGGC
>JACZKR010000412.1 GCA_014859945.1 Paracoccaceae bacterium
CTCTACGGCCACCCCCGCGACGTGGCGGGCTATGCCCGGGCGCTGGAATGGCTCGATGCCCGCCCCGGCGCAGATCACCGGTACCCGTTCGCGGGTGTGTTCGGTGCCGGGCCGGTCATTCTTGTGACGCAGCCGGAACCGGGGGCCAGCCCCCGGACCCCCGGGATATTTATGGACAGATGAAAGGCGGGGGCGGTTTGAAGAATTTGCCGAAGGTTGAGTTGCATCTGCATCTGGAAGGGGGCGCGCCGCCCGCCTTCATCCGGGGGCTGGCGCGTGAGAAGAAGCTGGATATCTCGGGCATCTTCAGTGAGGACGGCAGCTATGCCTACCGCGATTTCTGGCATTTCCTGAAGGTCTATGAGGCGGCCTGCACCACCCTGCAGACGCCCGAGGATTTCCGCCGCCTGACGCTGGCGGTGCTGGAGGAAAGTGCGGCCAGCGGCGTGGTTTACAGCGAAACCTTCCTGTCGCCCGATTTCTGCGGCGGGCGCGACATCGGCGCCTGGAAGGAATATCTGCTGGCGATCCGCGAGGCCGCGGATGAGGCCGAGCGGACCATGGGCATCACCCTGCGCGGGGTGGTAACCTGCATCCGCCATTTCGGGCCCGAGAAGGCGCGCGAGACGGCGCTTTGCGCGGCCGAGACGGCGGGCGATTTCATCACTGGCTTCGGCATTGCCGGGGACGAAAAGGTGGGGGCGCCGAAGGATTACCTGTGGTCCTTCGACAGCGCGCGCGAGGCGGGGCTGCGGCTGACGGCCCATGCCGGGGAATGGGGCGGGCCGCAATCGGTGCGCGATGCGATCCGCGATCTGGGGGTCGAACGGATCGGCCACGGTGTGCGGGCGATCGAGGATCTGGCGCTGGTCGATGAGATCGCCGAGCGCGGCACGGTGCTGGAGGTTTGCCCCGGGTCGAACGTGACGCTGGGCATCTACCCCGATTTCCGCCGCCATCCGATTGCCGAACTGGACCGGCGGGGGGTGAAGGTGACGGTTTCCACCGACGATCCGCCCTTCTTCCACACCACCATGGCGCGGGAATATGAGGAACTGAACCGCGCCTTCGACTGGGATGAGGGGCAGTTCCTGCGGCTGGCGCGGCAGGCGCTTGACGCGGCATTCTGTGACGCCGATACGAAGGCGAAGATCGCCAAGAAGCTGGAGGCCTGACATGCTGGATCATCTGACCGTCGTTTCCCACCCGCTTGTCGCCCACAAGCTGACCATCATGCGCGACAAGGAGACCTCGACGGCAAGCTTCCGCAAGCTTCTGCGCGAGATCAGCCTGCTGCTGGCCTATGAGGTGACGCGCGAACTGCCGATGACCACGCGGCGGATCGAGACGCCGCTGCAAGAAATGGACGCGCCGGCGATCGAGGGCAAGAAACTGGCGCTGATTTCGATCCTGCGGGCGGGCAACGGGCTTCTGGACGGGATACTCGAACTGATCCCGGCGGCGCGTGTGGGGTTTGTCGGGCTGTACCGCGACCCCGAAACGCTGCAGCCGGTACAGTATTACTGCAAGCTGCCCGATCAGCTTGAGGACCGGGTCTGCATCGTGGTCGATCCGATGCTGGCCACCGGCAATTCCAGCGCGGCGGCGGTGGACCTGCTGAAGAAAGCGGGGGCGAAGAACATCCGGTTCCTTTGCCTTCTGGCCGCGCCCGAAGGCATCGCGCGGATGAAAGAGGCCCATCCGGACGTGCCGATTGTCACAGCAGCTGTGGATAAGTGCCTTAATGACCACGGATATATTGTGCCGGGGCTAGGGGATGCGGGCGACCGCATGTTCGGCACTAAATAAGGCATTCGCCCTTTACTCGGAAACAATCCTGACGCATGCTGACCCCACGCTTCTTGGGGTCTGCCATGTTCATTCGGGTTGTTACGCTTGCACTCTGGGCAACGGTTGGTGGGGCTGCGATGGCGCAGGCGCAATCGGTTGCGGATGTCAGCGGGCCGGCCAACCTGCCGCCCGCCGGGTTCAAGGGCCAGCAGTTCGTGGACAATCGCGGCTGCGTCTTCCTGAAGGCGGGTTATGGCGGGCAGACCAACTGGGTGCCGCGCGTCGGGCGCAACCGCAAGGCGCTCTGCGGCTATCCGCCGACCTTCGGCCAGCGTCCGGTGATCGAGATGGCGGATGCCGCCGACATGGCGCCGGCGCCCAAGGCCGCGCCCCAGCCGGCGGCGAAGCCCGCGCCTGTCGTGGTGGTGAA
>JACZKR010000413.1 GCA_014859945.1 Paracoccaceae bacterium
ATCCTGCACCTGCTTTACAGCCGCTTCTTCGCCCGGGCGATGAATGCCACCGGCCATCTGCCGGCCAAGGCGATTGAGCCGTTCAACGCGCTGTTCACCCAGGGCATGGTCACGCATGAGATCTACAAGACCACCGACGACCGCGGCCGCCCCGTCTATCACCTGCCCGAGGATGTGACCGTCTTCACCATCGCCGATCGCCGGGTCGTGGTTCTGGGCAATGTCGAACCGCCGCTGGATCTGGTGGACGATGTCGATGCCTGGATTCGCGCGCTGGCCGACGAAGGCCTGCTGGTCGAGGTGATTCCCTCGGCCAAGATGTCGAAGTCCAAGAAGAACGTCGTCGATCCGATGAACATCATCGCCCAGTTCGGCGCCGATACCGCGCGCTGGTTCGTGATGTCGGACAGCCCGCCCGAACGCGACGTGGAATGGACGGCCTCGGGCGCCGAGGCGACCTTCAAGCACCTGTCGCGCGTCTGGGCGCTGTGTTCCCGCATCGGCGAGATGCCGGCCGATCACAAGGGCGACGGCGATGACGCGCTGGCCCGCGCCATGCACAAGACGATTGACGAGGTCACCCGCGCGATCGAGGGCTTTGCCTTCAACAAGGCCATCGCGGCGCTTTACGGCTTTACCAACACCCTGGCCCGGGCCACCGCCTCGACGCCCGCGATGAAAGAGGCCATCCGCACCCTTGCCAAGCTGATGAGCCCGATGACCCCCCATATGGCCGAATCGATCTGGAGCTATCAGGGCGGCGCGGGTCTTTGCGTGCAGGCACCCTGGCCCAAGGCCGATCCGGCGATGCTGGTCGATGACAGCGTGACGCTGCCCATCCAGATCAACGGCAAGCGCCGGGCGGAAATCAGCGTGCCGCGCGACATGGCCGCGACCGAGGTTGAAAAGATCGCGCTGGCGAATGAGGATGTCATCAGGTTCCTTGCCGGCCAGCCGGTGAAGAAGATCATCGTCGTGCCGGGCCGCATCATCAATGTCGTCGCGTGAAACCAACAGGCTTGACCGCCGCAGCCTGATCCTCATGCCGCTGGCGCTGGCCGCCTGCGGCTTCACCCCTGCGTTCGGCCCCGGCGGGCCGGCCGAGGGGCTGATGGGCCGCGTGCGCGTGGACGATCCTTCCTCGAAGGACGCCTTCGATCTGGTCGAGCGGCTTGAGGAACGGCTGGGCCGCCCGCAGGCCGCCGCCTATGATCTGGGCTACAGCATCACCACGCAGCCGGTCGGCGTGGGCATCACCCCCGAAAGCGCCATCACCCGCTACAACCTGACCGGCGCGGTGGAATGGAAACTGACCGACCGCGCGACGGCCGCCGTTCTGGCGTCCGGCCGGGTGGAAAGCTTTACCTCCTGGGCCGCGACCGGATCAACCGTGGCGGGCCTTGCCGCCGAGGAAGACGCCCATCGCCGCCTGATGCATCTTCTGGCCGATCAGATCGTGCAGCGGCTGATCGCCGCCTCGGCCGGTTTTGCCCGATGATCCTGAAAGGCGCCGAGGCGCTGCGCTATCTGGCGCGGCCGGCACCGGAACGGGCGGGGCTGCTGATCTTCGGGGCCGATGCGATGCGCGTGGCACTGAAACGGCAGGATGCCATCGCCGCGCTGATCGGCCCAGAGGGTGAGGCCGAGATGCGCCTGTCGCGCATTTCCGCCGCCGATCTGCGCAAGGACGGCGCGCTTCTGAACGACGCGATCCGAGAGGTGGGCTTCTTCCCCGGCCCCCGTGTGGCCTTTGTCGAGGATGCCACTGACACGCTGGCGGACAACATCGGCGCGGCGCTGGCGGGCTGGCGGCCGGGGGATGCGAATATCGTGGTGACGGCGGGGGGGCTGACCGGAAAATCATCCCTGAAAACCCTTTTCGAAAAGCATCCGAACGCGGTCTGCATCGGGCTCTACGACGATCCGCCGGGGCGCGAAGAGATTGAGGCAGAGCTGAAGAAATCCGGCCTGACCCGGATCGACCCCGGCGCCATGGCCGACCTGACGGCACTGGCGCGCAGCCTTGACCCCGGAGATTTCCGCCAGACCCTTGAAAAGATTTCGCTTTACAAATGGGGCGATGACAGCCCCCTGACATCGGCCGAGGTGATGGCCATGGCCCCCGCCACGATCGAGGCGGAAGTGGACGAACTGATCAACGCCGTCGCCGACCGCCAGAGCAACCGCATCGGCCCGCTTCTGCGCCGGCTGGAAGGTCAGGGCATCCAACCCGTGGGCCTGTGCATTGCCGCGATGCAGCATTTCCGCCGCCTGCACGCCGCGGCCGCCGATCCCGCCGGCCCGATGGCGGGCATCCAGAAGGGTCGCGGCAGTTTCCGCCAGAAAGAGGCGATGGGAAAGCAGGCGCAGGGCTGGGGCCTGAACCGGCTGGAAGATGCCGTATCGCTGCTGGTGGAAACCGATCTGACGCTGCGCTCGGCCTCGCGCGCGCCGCAGATGGCGCTGGTGGAACGCGCCCTGCTGCGGCTGGCCATGGCCCGCAAATAGGGCCGACCGGCCCGGAAAGAGACCCGATGCCCTCCCCCTTCGACGCCTGCCTTCAGCCGCTGACCCGTCTGGCCACCCGCTTTGCCGAGGTCGAGGGGCAGGTCGTCTGGTGGGATCAGGGCGACTGGCAGGCGCAGGACGACGCCGAGGCCATGCTCGACGCCGAAGAGATCGCCTTCTATGCCGAGGGGCTTCTGGCCGAAGGCTTCAGCTTCTGCTGGCAGGCGCTGGCCGAGGCCGGGGCGCCCGCCCGCCCGGTTCTGGTGCGGCTGTACTTCTGGCAGGGCGCCGCGCCGCCCCCGCCATTGCCCGGCCCCGACTGGGTTGTCACCGCCGAAGGGCGTCATCCGCCGGGCTGAGCCGGCGCCAGCACTGCCACGATCAACCCGGTCAGCCGCCGCGCATCATCGCCCGCCACCGCCGCCAGCGTCTGATCAGCCGACGTCACCGTGACCCCGGCCGCCGCAAGATCGGCCATCACCTGCGCCCCATCCTTGTGCGCCAGCAGCGCGAGTTCCGACACCGGCGCATCGCCCAGCGCGCCGGCCATGGCACGGATCGCGGCTTCCGGCCCGCCCGCCGGCCCGCTGCCCAGACCGATGAACGAC
>JACZKR010000414.1 GCA_014859945.1 Paracoccaceae bacterium
GGCCCAGCCGGCCCCCCATTCCGCCACGCCGGAGCATGCCGCCCCGGCACAGGCGGCGCGCGGTTCGATCGGGCTGGTTGTCGGCTCGGTCGCGCTGCTGCTGCTGCTGGCCTCGCTGGACCAGACCATCGTTTCGACCGCGCTGCCCACCATCGTCGCCGATCTGGGCGGGGTCGAGAAACTCAGCTGGGTGGTCACCGCCTATATCCTGGCCTCGACCATCGTCGCGCCGCTTTACGGCAAACTGGGCGATCTTTACGGGCGGCGGCGGATGGTCTTTGTCTCGGTCGGGCTGTTCCTGATCGGCTCGCTGATGTGCGGTGTCGCCTGGTCGATGGAGGCGCTGATCGTCGCCCGTGCCGTGCAGGGGCTGGGGGGCGGCGGGCTGTTCGTGTTGGCGCTAGCGGTGATCGGCGACGTGATCCCGCCCAAGGACCGCGGCAAGATTCAGGGCGTCTTTGCGGCGGTCTTCTCGGTTTCCTCGGTGGTCGGGCCGCTGATCGGCGGCGGTTTCGTGCAGATTGCCAGCTGGCACTGGATCTTTCTGGTCAACCTGCCCTTCGGCGCGCTGGCGGTGGCGGGGTTCGCCATCGGCTTTGCCCCGCGCGGCGTGCGGGTGAAACACCGGATCGACTGGGCGGGCGCCGCCGCGCTGACGGCGGCCCTTGGCGCGCTGACGCTGCTGACCAGCCTGGGCGGCCACACGATTTCCTACGCCTCGCCCATGGGCATCGCGCTGGCGGTGCTGGCGCTGGCGGCCGGCGTGGGCTTCCTGCTGATCGAGACGCGGGCGGCCGAGCCGATCCTGCCGCCGTCCCTTTGGCGGTCGAACGTCTTCGTCATGACCTCGGCCATCGGATTCATCACCGGGGCGGGGCTGTTTGGCGCCACCACCTTCCTGCCGATCTATCTGCAGCTGGCCAAGGGCACCTCACCCATGGTTTCGGGTCTGATGCTGGTGCCGATGACGGCGGGGATCCTGATTTCCTCGACCCTGTCGGGCCGTTACATGGGACGCACCGGGCGTTACCGGATGCTGCCACGCATCGGCATGGCGCTGATCGGCGCCGCCGCCCTTCTGCTGACACAGCTGACGGCGCAGACGGGGACCGCACAGTTCGCGCTGTCGGTCGGGCTGCTGGGCATGGGGATGGGCTGCATCTTCCCGGTGGTGACCACCGCCGTCCAGAACGCCGTCGCGCGGGAAATGCTGGGCACCGCCACTGCCGCCGGGGTGATGTTCCGCCAGATCGGCGGGTCGCTGGGCGTGGCGGTCTTCGGCGCGGTCTTTGCCGCCGGCATCGCCCATGTGACGGGCGGGCTGGTCGGTTCGGTCGCCGAACTGGGTCCGGCCGCGCTGGCCCATATGACAGCCGAAAAGCGCGCCGCCCTGGGCGAGGCAATTTCGGCCGCCGTCCACCCGATCTACTGGTCGGTTCTGGGGCTGGCGGTGCTGGGGTTCCTGGTGTCGTTCCGGTTACAGGAAATCCCGCTGGTCAGCCGGCAGGTGCCGCGCGGCGAATGACTCCACTGGCCGGGATTTGCAACTGCAAAACCCGGCCAGCATATTTCGCAAACTTTGCAGAATTATGAAGGGACGCACTTGCGCCGCATTGCAGCAAACGTAGAGTGACCGCCGTCACGCCCCCCCTGCTGCCAGCCCGGAGAGCCGTCCATGCCCGAATTCCGCAAGATCCTTGTCGCCAACCGGGGCGAAATCGCCATCCGCGTGATGCGCGCCGCCAACGAGATGGGCAAGAAGACGGTCGCGGTCTATGCCGAAGAAGACAAGCTCTCGCTGCACCGCTTCAAGGCGGATGAGGCCTATCTGATCGGTCAGGGCCTGTCGCCGGTGGGCGCCTACCTGTCGATCCCCGAAATCATCCGCGTCGCCAAGATGGCCGGCGCCGATGCGATCCACCCCGGCTATGGCCTGCTGTCGGAAAACCCCGATTTCGTCGATGCCTGCGAAACCGCCGGCATCACCTTCATCGGCCCGACCGCCGAAACGATGCGCGCGCTTGGCGACAAGGCTTCGGCCCGCCGGGTGGCGATAGAGGCCGGCGTTCCGGTGATCCCGGCGACCGAGGTGCTGGGCGACGACATGGCGCTGGTCAAGAAACAGGCCGCCGAAGTGGGCTATCCGCTGATGCTCAAGGCGTCCTGGGGCGGCGGCGGCCGGGGCATGCGGCCGATCCTGTCCGAGGATGAACTTGAAGCCAAGGTGCGTGAGGGCCGGCGCGAAGCTGAGGCGGCTTTTGGCAACGGCGAGGGCTATCTGGAAAAGATGATCCTGCGCGCCCGCCACGTCGAGGTGCAGATCCTGGGCGACAAGCAGGGCAACATCTATCACCTGTGGGAACGCGACTGCACCGTGCAGCGCCGCAACCAGAAGGTCGTCGAACGCGCGCCCGCCCCCTATCTGACCGACGCGCAGCGCGCCGAAGTCTGCGAGATGGGCCGCCGCATCTGCGCCCATGTGAACTACGAATGCGCCGGCACCGTCGAATTCCTGATGGATATGGATTCGGGCAAGTTCTACTTCATCGAGGTGAACCCCCGCGTGCAGGTGGAACATACCGTCACCGAAGAGGTGACCGGCATCGACATCGTTCAGGCGCAAATCCTGATCGAGGAAGGCAAGTCGCTGGCCGAGGCCACCGGCATCGCCAGCCAGGCCGAGGTGCCGCTGAACGGCCATGCCCTGCAATGCCGGGTGACGACCGAAGACCCGCTGAACAACTTCATCCCCGACTATGGCCGCCTGACCGCCTATCGCAGCGCGACCGGCAACGGCATCCGTCTGGATGGCGGCACGGCCTATGCCGGCGGGGTGATCACCCGCTATTACGACTCGCTGCTGGTCAAGGTCACCGCCCATGCTCAGACGCCGGAAAAGGCGATTGCGCGGATGGACCGGGCGCTGCGTGAATTCCGCATCCGCGGCGTGGCGACGAATATCGAGTTCGTCATCAACCTGCTGAAGCACCCGACCTTCCTGGACTACAGCTATACGACGAAGTTCATCGACACGACGCCCGACCTTTTCCAGTTCAAGAAGCGGCGCGACCGGGCGACCAAGATCCTGACCTATATCGCCGATATCACTGTGAACGGGCATCCCGAGACCGCCGGCCGCCCCCTGCCCCATGCCGAGGCCAAGGCACCAAAGCCGCCCGCGCCCAAGGCCGAACCCGCCATGGGCACGCGGAACCTTCTGGAACAGAAGGGCCCGCAGGCGGTTGCCGACTGGATGAAGGCGCAGACCAAGGTGCTGATCACCGACACCACCATGCGCGATGGCCACCAGTCGCTTCTGGCCACCCGGATGCGGTCGATCGACATGATCCGCGTGGCGCCGACCTATGCCGCCAACCTGCCGCAGCTCTTCAGCGTGGAATGCTGGGGGGGCGCCACCTTTGACGTGGCCTACCGCTTCCTGCAGGAATGCCCCTGGCAGCGCCTGCGCGACCTGCGCGCGGCCATGCCGAACCTGATGACGCAGATGCTGCTGCGCGCCTCGAACGGGGTGGGCTACACCAACTATCCCGACAACGTGGTGCAGGCCTTCGTCAAGCAGGCGGCATCGACCGGGGTCGATGTGTTCCGCGTGTTCGACAGCCTGAACTGGGTTGAAAACATGCGCGTCGCCATGGATGCGGTGATCGCGGCGAACAAGGTCTGCGAAGGCACGATCTGCTACACCGGCGACCTTCTGGACCCGGCGCGGCCGAAGTATGACCTGAAATACTACGTCGCCATGGGCAAGGAACTGAAGTCCGCCGGCGCCCATGTGCTGGGGCTGAAGGACATGGCGGGTCTTCTGAAACCCGCCTCGGCCCGCATCCTGATCAGGGCGCTGAAGCAGGAGGTGGGCCTGCCGATTCACTTCCATACTCATGACACCAGCGGAGCGGCGGCGGCCACCATCCTTGCCGCCTGCGATGCGGGCGTCGATGCGGTGGATGCGGCGATGGATGCCTTCTCGGGCGGCACCTCGCAGCCCTGCCTTGGCTCGATCGTCGAGGCGCTGCGCCATACCGAACGCGACACCGGCCTGGATATCGGCGCGATCCGCCAGATCTCGAACTACTGGGAAGGCGTGCGCGGCCAGTATGCCGCCTTCGAATCCGGTCTGCCCGCCCCGGCCTCCGAGGTCTATCTGCATGAAATGCCCGGCGGCCAGTTCACCAACCTCAAGGCGCAGGCGCGCAGCCTGGGGCTTGAAGAACGCTGGCACGAGGTGGCGCAGGCCTATGCCGACGCCAACCAGATGTTCGGCGACATCGTCAAGGTCACGCCCTCGTCCAAAGTGGTGGGCGACATGGCGCTGATGATGGTGGCGCAGGGGCTGACCCGCGCACAGGTCGAAGACCCCAAGGTCGATATGGCGTTCCCGGATTCGGTGGTGGACATGCTGAAGGGCAACCTTGGCCAGCCCCCCGGCGGCTGGCCGGCCGGCATCCTGACCAAGGTGCTGAAGGGCGAGGCGCCGCTGACCGACCGGCCCGGCAAGTCGCTGGCCCCCGTCGATCTGGAAGCGACGCGGGCAAAGCTTTCGGGCGAACTGAACGGCTTTGCCGTGGATGATGAGGACCTGAACGGCTACCTGATGTATCCCAAGGTCTTCCTCGACTACATGGGCCGCCACCGCGCCTATGGGCCGGTGCGGGTGCTGCCGACGCGGACCTTCTTCTACGGCATGCAGCCGGGCGATGAGATCACCGCCGAGATCGACCCCGGCAAGACGCTGGAAATCCGCCTGCAGGCCGTGGGCGAAACCACCGAGGACGGCGAGGTCAAGGTGTTCTTCGAACTGAACGGCCAGCCGCGCGTGATCCGCGTGCCGAACCGCGCGGTCAAGGCCAAGACCGCCGCCCGCCCCAAGGCGGCCGAAGGCAACGCCAACCACGTCGGCGCCCCGATGCCGGGCGCGGTGGCCAGCGTGGCCGTGACCGTCGGCCAGAAGGTGAACGCGGGCGATCTCTTGCTGACCATCGAGGCGATGAAGATGGAAACCGGCCTTCACGCCGACCGCGCGGCCACCGTCAAGGCAATCCACGCCCAGCCGGGCAGTCAGATCGAGGCGAAAGATCTTCTGATCGAACTGGAGTAAACCGGCATCCGCGAAACAGATCAGGCCGCGCCTTCGGGTGCGGCCTTTTCTTTGCCGGCGGCCGGCAATTCCCGACAACAAGCGTCAACTATTTGATC
>JACZKR010000415.1 GCA_014859945.1 Paracoccaceae bacterium
GCCCCGCCGTGCCCGCGCCGCCTCCGGCGGGAGTATTTGGAAAGGTGCAAATGGCAGGGTGCCGCCCCTTGTCCTTGCACCTTTCGAAATACTCCACGGGGGTCCGGGGGTGTGAAACCCCCGGCCTGCGCCGGCCGCGCCCGAAGACTCCCCTTGAAAATCCGGGAAAACCGGCGCATATGCGCCCCAAGCCCGCCCCCGCGCTGGCCATACCCCGTTTGGAGAGACCATGGCCAAGGAAGATATCCTCGAATTCCCCGGTGTCGTGAAGGAACTCCTGCCCAATGCGACATTCAAGGTTGAACTCGACAACGGCCATGAACTGATCGCGACGATGGCAGGCAAGATGCGCAAGAACCGCATCCGCGTTCTGGCCGGCGACAAGGTGCAGGTTGAAATGACCCCCTACGACCTGTCGAAGGGCCGCATCAACTACCGCTTCAAGTAAGTTGCGCTTCATCCTCGGATCAGGCAGTCCGCGCCGGAAAGAGCTTCTGGCGCAGCTGGGCATCGTGCCCGATGCCATCCTTCCCCCCGACATCGACGAAGACCCCCGCAAGGCCGAGCTGCCGCGCCCCTATTGCGCGCGGCTGGCGGCGGAAAAGGCCGCGGCGGTGCCGGCAGGCCCCGACGATCTGGTGCTGTGCGCCGATACGACCGTGGCGCTGGGGCGCCGCATCCTGGGCAAGCCCCGCGACGCGGGTGAGGCGGCGGCCTTCCTGACCGCCCTTGGCGGGCGGCGGCATCAGGTGATCACCGCCGTCGCGGTAAAGCGCGGCGACCGGCTGTGGACGCGCGAGTCGGTCAGCGCCGTCAAGATGAAGCGGCTGTCGGATGCCGAGCTGAACGCCTATCTTGCGGGGGGCGAGTGGCAGGGCAAGGCCGGCGCCTATGCCATCCAGGGCGCGGCAGGCGCCTTCATTCCGTGGATTTCGGGCAGTTTCACCGGCATCGTCGGGCTGCCCCTGGCCGAGACGGCGGCGCTTCTGGCGGCGGCCGGCTGGCCCTTGTGGAGGCAGGCATGAAGGGCCGCGTGGTCATCCTGGACGAAATCGCCGGCCGTCAGGCCGCAGCGCTGGTGGTGGACGGGCGGCTGGAAGAGCTGGCCCTTGACCCCGAGGGCGATGTGCCCCTGCCCGGCGCCATCTACCGCGCCATTGCCGACAGGCCGATGAAGGGTCAGGGCGGGCTGTTCGTGAAACTGCCCGGCGGCACCTCGGGCTTTCTGCGGCAGGTCTCGGGCATCGCGCCGGGCCAGCGTCTGCTGGTGCAGGTGACCGGTCCGGCCGAGCCGGGCAAGGCCCTGCCCGTCACCGCGCGGCTCTTGTTCAAGGGCCGTTTCGCCATCCTGACCCCGGGTGCGCCGGGCCTGAACATCTCGCGCCGCATCCATGACGAGGGTTTGCGCGCCGAACTGGCCGGGCTGGCGCAGGCGGGAATGGAGGGCACGGATGAGGCGCTTGGCCTGATCCTGCGTTCGGCCTGCGCAGAGGCGGAACCCGAGGTCGTGGCCGAAGACATCGCCGCGATGCGCGGGCTGGCCGAGGCGGTTCTGGCCGATGTCGCAGGCGATCCCGAGCTTCTGGTCGATGGCGCGGCCGCGCATGACCTTGCCTGCCGCGACTGGCTGGAGCCTGCGCCCGACAGCTTCGTGACCGAGCCGGGCGGATTTGACGCCCATGGCGTGCCCGAGATGATCGCCGCCCTTGGCGCCGGCCGCGTGGCGCTGCCCGGCGGCGGCCACATGATGATCGAGCCCACCCGCGCCCTTCTGGCGGTGGATGTGAATACCGGCCCCGACACCTCGCCCGCCGCGGCGCTGAAGGCCAATATCGCCGCCGCGCGCGAACTGCCGCGCCAGCTGCGGCTGCGGGGCCTGGGCGGTCAGGTGGTGGTGGATTTCGCGCCCCTGCCCAAGAAGGACCGCGCCATTCTGGATCAGGTGCTGAAGGCCGCCTTCAAACCCGAGGGCGCCGATGTGAACCTGGCCGGCTGGACGGTGCTGGGCCTTTACGAGATGACCCGCCGCCGCGACCGCCTGCCCCTGGCCGAGCTGCTTCAGGGCCTGCCGCTTGCCGGGGGCCAGCCGTGAGCTGCCCGATCTGCGCCCGCGACAGCGACCCGAAATACCGCCCCTTCTGCTCACGCCGCTGCGCCGATGTCGATCTGGGCCGCTGGCTGACCGGGGGCTATGCGATCCCGGCCGAAGAAGCGCCCGAGACCGAGGCGCCCCCTGCCCCCGCCACCCCGCAACGCCCGCAGTAGCCGCGAAAAAATCGGCGAAACCCTCTGGAC
>JACZKR010000416.1 GCA_014859945.1 Paracoccaceae bacterium
GGGCCGGGGTCTTCGGCAAAGGCCTGGGCCACCGGCAAGGGCTCAAGCTCGATCAGCACCACATCGGCGTCGCCGGCCCCGGCGCGGCGGTCAAGCCAGCTGGCGATGGCGGCCGTGGTGGCGGCCAGCATCAGCACCATCGCGGCCGCCAGAAGCCAGGCCAGGCTTTCGCTCAGCCGGCGGCCAAGGGTGCGGTGGGCGGCCCAGTCGGTCATGGCGTGCCCTCAAGCCCGACGAGCGCAATCTTCAGGTAGCCCGCGGCGCGCAGGGCATCCATGACGGCCATCACCTCGCCATAGGGCAGGGCCTGATCGCCGCGCAGGAAGATGCGGGTGTCGCGGTTCGCCCCCGTGGTGGCATCCAGCGCGGCGGCCAGACCTTCCCGCGCGACGGGATCATCGCCTAGGGCCAGCGTCAGGTCTTTCTGCACCGTCAGATAGACCGGCTCATCGGGTTTGGGACGCGCTTCGGCGGTCGAGGCAGGCAGGTCCACCGGCACATCCACGGTGGCAAGGGGGGCTGCGACCATGAAGATGATCAGCAGAACCAGCATCACGTCGATGAAGGGCGTGACGTTGATTTCGTGGTTCTCGGCCAGATCGTCGGTGTTGCCGCCCCGGATGCCGCCCGCCATCTCAGCCCCCGCCGGTCAGGTGGCGGAAGTCGAGATCGCGGCTGAGGTGCCGTTCAACCGCCGCGGCGGCATCGGCCAGATTCTGGCGGTAGCCGGTGATGGCGCGCGCGAAATGGTTGTAGATCACCACCGCCGGAATGGCGGCAACAAGGCCGATGGCGGTGGCCAGAAGCGCCTCGGCGATGCCCGGCGCCACGACGGCCAGATTGGTGGTCTGCGCTTCGGAAATGCCGATGAAGGCGTTCATGATGCCCCAGACCGTGCCGAAAAGCCCGACGAAGGGCGCGGTCGAACCGATGGTGGCCAGAAGTCCGGTGCCGCGCGACAGATGGCGGCCGGCCTGCGCCTCGGTCCGTTCAAGGATCGAGCGGGTGCGTTCCTTCACCCCGTCCGGCCCGGCACCATCCAGCGCGGCGGAAGAGCGGCGCAGCTCTTCCAGCGCGGCTCGGGCCATGAAGGCGGCCGGATCGCTGCGCTGCGACAGGGCGGTGGCCGCGGCAGAAAGGTCGGCGGCATCGCGCAGCACGGCAAGGGCGCTGCGCAGCCGGCCCCGGGCCAGCTGCAGTTCGGCCGCCTTGTAGAACAGCACGGTGAAACACAGGAAACAGGCGAAGGCCAGGCTGGCCATCACCGCCTTCACCACAACGTCCGCGTCCATGAACATCTGCCAGGGCGAAAGGGCATGGGGC
>JACZKR010000417.1 GCA_014859945.1 Paracoccaceae bacterium
ACGCGGCTGCGCGAGGCGGGGCCCGAGGCGCAGCTGTTCTGGATGGTGGCGGTGTCGGGCCCGCTTCTGCTGCTGGTGGCGCCGCTGTTCGGGCCGCTTCTGCGCCAGGTCGAGCCGGTGCACTGGCTGTGGCTGGTGGGCCTTGCCGGGGTGGTGGTGGCGGGGGGCTTCATCACCTGGCTGTGGCTTTTCTCGGTCTATCCCAGCGCGGTGGTGGCCAGCTTTTCCTTCCTGACCCCGGTCTTCGCCATTCTTCTGGGTCATCTGGTCTATGGCGAGGTGCTGGCGCCCGGGCTGATGGGGGCGGCGATTCTTGTCGGGCTGGGGATCGTGATGATCAACCGGCGGGCCTGAAACCGGGCTTTCCGCAGATTCGCGCCTTCACGCGGAATGGCAGCGCCCGGCGGCAAACCCGCCCAGATCTTCGGGTTTCGCGCCCTCTTCACAAACTGCTTCAACCCTTGTCCACAGGCTGATCCCCAGATTGCGGCCGGCCTATAGGTGGGGGCCATATTCGGCATTGATGGCCGTCAAGCACTAAATCTGGTGTCAGGGTGTAAAAAATCCGTTGAAGGCCCGCGCGGTTTGCGACAGTTTGACAAAGCCCGATGACCGCGCACCAGATGTTGTGGCCCTAGGGTATCAGAACAGACCTTAGCAATCGCCCGCAAAAGGGCGAAACGTCCGCTTGCAGGCGGGCGCGGGAAGGCTTGTTCGGCGGAACATGAACACTCGGACGGGCAAAGCCCGCCGCAACCAGAGGGACCCGGGGCAGAGATGAAGATCGAGCGGAAATTCACGACCGAGGCCGCAGGCGCCTATGGCGCGATGGCCTTCACCAGGACCACCTCCGAGATTCGCAACCCCGACGGCAAGGTCGTCTTCCGCAACGAGGCGGTCGAGGTGCCCGAAGGCTGGAGCCAGGTGGCGTCGGACGTGCTGGCGCAGAAGTATTTCCGCAAGGCGGGCATCCCGGCCCGGCTGAAGAAGGTCAAGGAACGCGACGTTCCGAAATTCCTCTGGCGCTCGGTCGCCGATGACGAGGCGATGGCGACGCTGCCCGCCGATCAGCGTCTGGTGGGCGAAACCAGCGCCAAGCAGGTCTTCGACCGGCTGGCGGGCGCCTGGGCCTATTGGGGCTGGAAGGGCGGCTATTTCACCACCGAAGCCGATGCCAAGGCCTATTACGACGAGATGCGCTTTATGCTCGCTCGCCAGATGGCGGCGCCGAACAGCCCGCAGTGGTTCAACACCGGCCTGCACTGGGCCTATGGCATCGACGGCCCGTCGCAGGGGCATTTCTACGTCGATCACAAGACCGGCGTGCTGACCAAGTCGGACAGCGCCTATGAACATCCCCAGCCCCATGCCTGCTTCATCCAGTCGGTCTCGGACGATCTGGTGAACGAAGGCGGCATCATGGACCTGTGGGTGCGTGAAGCGCGGCTCTTCAAATACGGCTCGGGCACCGGCACCAACTTTTCCTCGCTGCGGGGTGAGGGCGAGAAACTGTCGGGCGGCGGCAAATCTTCGGGCCTGATGGGCTTCCTCAAGATCGGCGACCGTGCGGCGGGGGCGATCAAGTCGGGCGGCACCACGCGGCGCGCCGCCAAGATGGTGATCTGCGACATGGATCACCCCGACGTCGAACAGTTCATCAACTGGAAGGTCATCGAGGAACAGAAGGTCGCCTCGCTCGTGGCCGGTTCCAAGGCGCATGAGGCGCGGCTGAACGACATCTTCACCGCCATCCGCCAGTGGGACGGCTCGGCCGAGGATTCGGTCGATCCGGCGAAGAACCCGGCGCTGAAATCGGCGATCAAGGCCGCCAAGAAGGCGATGATCCCCGACACCTACACCAACCGCGTGCTGCAATATGCACGGCAGGGCTTCACCTCGATCGAATTCCCGACCTATGACACCGACTGGGACTCTGAGGCCTATATCACCGTCTCGGGCCAGAACTCGAACAACTCGGTCCGCGTGACCGATGCCTTCCTGCGCGCGGTCAAGGAAGACCTGCCGTGGGAGCTGATCCGCCGCACCGACGGCAAGGTGGCCAAGACGATCTCGGCCCGCGAGTTGTGGGACCAGATCGGCCATGCCGCCTGGGCCTGCGCCGACCCCGGCATCCAGTTCCACGACACGGTCAACGCCTGGCACACCTGCCCCGAAGACGGCCCGATCCGCGGTTCGAACCCCTGCTCGGAATACATGTTCCTGGACGATACGGCCTGCAACCTGGCGTCGATGAACCTGCTGACCTTCTTCCATGACGGCAAGTTCGACGCCGAGGCCTATGTTCATGCCAGCCGGCTGTGGACGGTGACGCTGGAAATCAGCGTGATGATGGCGCAGTTCCCCTCGAAGGAAATCGCGCAGCTGTCCTATGATTTCCGCACGCTGGGCCTGGGCTATGCCAATATCGGCGGGCTTCTGATGAACATGGGGCTGGGCTATGACAGCCCCGAGGGCCGGGCGCTGTGCGGCGCGCTGACCGCGGTGATGACCGGCGTGGCCTATGCCACCTCGGCCGAGATGGCGCGCGAACTGGGCGCTTTCCCGGGCTACGAACGCAACGCCCGCCACATGCTGCGCGTCATCCGCAACCACCGCGCCGCCGCATGGAGCCGCGACGGCTATGAAGAGGTGAACGTCAAGCCGGTCGCGCTGGATGCCGCCAACTGCCCCGATCAGGCGCTGGTGGCGCTGGCCCGTTCGGCCTGGGATGAGGCGCTGGCGCTGGGTGAGGCCCATGGCTTCCGCAACGCCCAGACCACCGTCATCGCGCCGACCGGCACCATCGGTCTGGTGATGGACTGCGACACCACCGGGATCGAGCCCGATTTCGCGCTGGTGAAGTTCAAGAAACTGGCCGGCGGCGGCTATTTCAAGATCATCAACCAGTCGGTGCCGGCGGCGCTGGAGAAACTGGGCTATTCCACCTCGCAGGTGGCCGAGATCGTCGCCTATGCGGTCGGTCACGGCACGCTGGGCAACTGCCCGGGCATCAACCACACCGCGCTGGTCGGCCACGGCTTTGGCCCGCGCGAGATTGAAAAGATCGAAGGCGCGCTGCCCTCGGCCTTCGACATCCGCTTTGTCTTCAACCAGTGGACGCTGGGCGAGGATTTCTGCAAGCAGACCCTTGGCATCCCGGCCGAAAAGCTGGCCGACCCGACCTTTGACCTGCTGCGCCACCTTGGCTTCACCAAGGCCCAGATCGACGCCGCCAATGACCATGTTTGCGGCACGATGACGCTGGAAGGCGCGCCGTTCCTGAAGACCGAACATCTGCCGGTTTTCGACTGCGCCAACCCCTGCGGCAAGAAAGGCAAGCGTTTCCTGAGCGTTGACAGCCACATCTACATGATGGCCGCCGCGCAAAGCTTCATCTCGGGCGCGATTTCCAAGACGATCAACATGCCGAACTCGGCCACCATTGCCGAAACGCTGGCGGCTTATGACCTGTCGCATTCGCTGGGGATCAAGGCCAACGCGCTCTATCGCGACGGCTCGAAACTGTCGCAGCCCCTGGCTTCGGCGCTGATCGAGGATGATGAGGAAGCCGAGGAAATCCTTGCCACCGGCACGCCGCAGGAAAAGGCGCAGGTGATTGCCGAGAAGATCGTCGAGAAGGTGATCATCAAGGAAATCATCCGCACCAACCGCGAAAAGCTGCCCGAACGCCGCAAGGGCTATACCCAGAAGGCCATCGTCGGCGGCCACAAGGTGTATCTGCG
The DNA here is from genome assembly GCA_014859945.1 of Paracoccaceae bacterium. GTDB lineage: Bacteria > Pseudomonadota > Alphaproteobacteria > Rhodobacterales > Rhodobacteraceae > Fuscibacter. Next base: position 3,744 of record JACZKR010000417.1, read on the forward strand.
CACCGGCGAATATGGTGACGGCCGTCTGGGCGAGATCTTCATCGACATGCACAAGGAAGGCGCTGGCTTCCGGGCGATGATGAACAACTTCGCCATCGCGGTTTCCGTGGGCCTGCAATACGGCGTGCCGCTGGAAGAGTTTGTCGAGGCCTTCACCTTCACCCGGTTCGAGCCGGCGGGGATGGTGCAGGGCAACGACAGCGTGAAGAACGCGACCTCGATCCTGGACTACATCTTCCGCGAACTGGCGATCAGCTATCTGGACCGCACCGACCTTGCGCATGTGGCGCCCAAGGGCGCGGCCTTTGACGAACTGGGCCGCGGCGATGTGGAAGGCAAGCGCAACTTCGGCGAAGTCAGCGATACCGCCGCCTCGAAATCGCTTGAGATGCTGAAGTCGATCTCGTCCACCGGCTATCTGCGCAAGCGCCTGCCGCAGGAACTGGTGGTCTTCCAGGGCGGCATGGGGGCCACGGCGCTGTCCACCGGCACCGACCCCTCGGCGGCGCTGGCCATGCTGGTGCCCGAGACCATGGGCGGCAGCAGCGCGATCTCCTCCGGCACCGTCAGCATGGACGCCCGCACCAAGGCCAAGATGCAGGGCTACGAAGGCGACCCCTGCGGCGAATGCGGCAACTACACGCTGGTCCGCAACGGCACCTGCATGAAGTGCAACACCTGCGGCGGCACGAGCGGGTGCAGCTGAGGCCGCGGCGGCAGGAACAGGGGGCGGCCTTAGGGCCGCCCTTTTTCGTTGGGGCGGTGCGTCGGGTAGGGTGCGTGTTCACACGCACCATTGCGATGCCTCGGGAACGGTGCGTGCGAGCACGCACCCTACGATGCGGCGAATGGGGTAGGGTGCGTGTTCACACGCACCATGGCGCAATCCCACTCCCATCCGCGCAATCCCGTCCCCATCCCGCGCTGCGGAGTTTTCAAAAACTCCGCGCCGGAGCCTTCGAAGGCTCCGGTCCGGTTTCTTCAAAGAAACCGGTTTACCCCAGCCGCAGCTTGGCGAAGGTGACGCAGCCGTCGATGGTGGCCTTCACCGCTTCGGCATCGCCGCGCCGGGCCCAGTCCAGCCACAGCCCGTCCAGCGCCGCCGTGATCAGATCGGCCACCGCCGGAATGCGGTCGGCCTTCCACGGATCGGCCAGCCGCGACAGAAGCTCTTCGGTGCGGGCGCGCAGGGCCGCGTTCAGCCCGGCCTCGACCTCGGCCAGCACCGGATTGCCGCGCGCCGCCGCCCAGAGGTCGATGCGCATGCGCAAGAGGCTGGGCTCCAGCGCCTCGGGGGTGAAGCCGGCGCGCAGCCAGGCCTCCAGCCGCTCGGCATGGCTGGCGCCGGGCAGGTTCAGCCGTGCCTCGGCCTGGGCCTGCAGCCGCGCCACCCCCAGACGGAAGGCGGCGGCCAGCACCTCATCCATGCCGGCGTAATTGTAGGTCAGATGGCCCAGCGACAGCCCCGCCTCGGCCGCCACGCGCCGCGCGGTCAGCCCGGCATGGCCATGTTTCATCAGGCAGGCCAGCGCCGCCGTGGCGATCTCACGCCGCCGCGCTTCGGTGCCCTTGGGGGGCGGGGTCTCGATGGTCATGAAAGCCTTCCGCCAGCCGCTTGCACGGATGAACAAACCACGGCCCGCGCCGCCTGCCAAGCCCCGGCAACGCCCTTGCCGCAACAGCCCTTGGCAAAACCGCCCGGCTGAGGCATCAGGGGGGCCTTCTGAAGAGGGCAGCATGACCGGGGCAGCATGACAAGAACATTCGGCTTCACGGTCGAGGCGCGTGACGGCATGGCGCGCAAGGGCGTGATCGACACGCCGCGCGGACAGATCCGCACCCCGGCCTTCATGCCGGTCGGCACGGCCGGCACGGTGAAGGCCATGCTGCCCGAAAGCGTGCGCGCCACCGGCGCCGATATCCTGCTGGGCAACACCTATCACCTGATGCTGCGCCCCACGGCCGATCGGATCGACCGGCTGGGGGGGCTGCACCGCTTCATGAACTGGGACCGCCCGATCCTGACCGATTCCGGCGGGTTTCAGGTGATGAGCCTCGCCGACCTGCGCAAGCTGACCGAGAAGGGCGTGACCTTCCGCAGCCATATCGACGGCAGCCGCCATGAACTGACGCCCGAACGCAGCATGGAGATCCAGCGGCTTCTGGGCTCGGACATCGTGATGTGCTTCGACGAATGCCCGGCGCTGCCGGCCGATGACAAGCGCGTGGCGGAATCGATGCGGTTGTCGATGCGTTGGGCCGCGCGCAGCCGCGACGCTTTCGGCGACCGGCCGGGACATGCGCTTTTCGGCATCATGCAGGGCGGTGTGACGCGCGAACTTCGTGCCGAAAGTGCCGAGAAACTAAAGGAAATCGGCTTTGACGGCTATGCCGTCGGCGGCCTTGCGGTGGGCGAGGGGCAAGAGGCGATGTTCGGCGTTCTCGACTATGCGCCGGGCCTGCTGCCCGAGGACAAGCCGCGCTACCTGATGGGGGTGGGCAAGCCCGATGACATCGTCGGCGCGGTGCAACGCGGCATCGACATGATGGATTGCGTGCTGCCCTCGCGCTCGGGCCGGACGGGGCAGGCCTGGACGCGGCGCGGCCAGGTGAACATCAAGAACGCCCGCCATCAGGACGACCCCCGCCCGCTGGACGAGGCCTGCACCTGCCCGGCCTGCCGCAACTACTCCCGCGCCTATCTGCACCATGTGTTCAAGGCACAGGAGATCATCGCCTCGATGCTGCTGACCTGGCACAACCTGCACTACTATCAGGAGCTGATGCAGGGCCTGCGTGATGCCATCGGGGCGGGCGATCTGGCGGCTTTCGTGCGTGGCTTCCACGCGCTGCGGGCCGGGGGGGATATCGAGCCGCTCTGAACGGGGGGCCGCCTCGGGGGGCATCGAGCCCCCGCTCGGCGGTATTGCCTCCGGCGGGAGTATTTTGAAAGGTGCAAATTGTGGGGGCGGCTCTGACATTTGCACCTTTTACAATACTCCGGGTAGCCCGTTGGTTTCGCCATTGGTTCAAGGAACCAACGGGCTGGGGGGCTGGCCCCCGGCCCTCGGGGTAAAAGCGCGCCGTCATCGGCACAATTCGCCGGGATTGGCGCTTGCCCCTGCCGGTCGGGCGGCGCATCATCGGAGCCCGAGGTTGACACCCCGGCGGGCCGCCCCCAGATAGTGAGACCGAGGGGAAGGCATGGGTTGCCGATGACCGGGACCGGGCCTTCCTGCCGAAGATAGGAAACGCGATATGACTGACCTTTCCGCCACGAGTTACCCGGTTCTGCCGCTGCGTGACATCGTGGTCTTCCCCCACATGATCGTGCCGCTGTTCGTCGGCCGCGAGAAATCGGTGAAGGCGCTGGAAGAGGTGATGGCGGACGACAAGCAGATCCTCTTGTCCTCGCAGATCGACCCTTCGGTGGATGATCCGGCAACCGACGGCATCTACCGCACCGGCGTTCTGGCCAATGTGCTGCAGCTTCTGAAGCTGCCCGACGGCACCGTGAAGGTGCTGGTCGAAGGGCGCGCGCGGGTGAAGATCACCGAATTCCTGCCCAACCCGGCCTTCTTCGAGGCCCGGGCCGAGGTGCTGCCCGAAGTGCCGGGCGATGCGGCTTCGGTCGAGGCGCTGGTGCGCGCGGTGGGCGACGAGTTCGAGCGCTACGCCAAGATCCGCAAGAACATCCCCGAAGAGGCGCTGGCCGCCGTTTCGGAAACCCGTGACCCGGCGCGGCTGGCCGACCTTGCGGCCGGTCATCTGGGCATCGAGGTGGCGCAGAAGCAGGAACTTCTGGAGACGCTCGACGTGGCCGAGCGGCTTGAGAAGGTCTATGGCCAGATGCAGGGCGAGATGAGCGTTCTGCAGGTCGAGAAGAAGATCAAGAGCCGCGTCAAGACCCAGATGGAGAAGACGCAGCGCGAGTATTATCTGAATGAGCAGATGAAGGCCATTCAGAAGGAGCTTGGCGACGGCGAGGATGGCCAGAACGAGATCCGCGAGCTGGAAGAGCGCATCCGCAAGACCGAGCTGTCGAAGGAAGCGCGCGAGAAGGCCGAGGGTGAGCTGAAGAAGCTGAAGTCGATGAGCCCGATGAGCGCCGAGGCGACCGTCGTGCGCAACTATCTCGACTGGCTTCTGGGCGTGCCCTGGGGTGTGAAAAGCCGGGTGAAGAAAGACCTGGAGGCGGCGCAGAAGATTCTGGATGCCGACCATTACGGGCTGGAAAAGGTGAAGGAACGCATCGTCGAATATCTGGCGGTGCAGGCCCGTTCGGCCAAGCTGAAGGGTCCGATCCTGTGCCTTGTGGGCCCTCCGGGCGTGGGCAAGACCAGCCTCGGGCGGTCGGTGGCCAAGGCCACGGGGCGCGAGTTCATCCGCATTTCGCTGGGCGGGGTGCGCGACGAATCCGAAATCCGCGGTCACCGGCGGACCTATATCGGCTCGATGCCCGGCAAGATCATCCAGTCGCTGAAGAAGGCCAAGACCACCAACCCGCTGATCCTTCTGGATGAGATCGACAAGATGGGGCAGGACTTCCGCGGCGATCCGGCTTCGGCTCTGCTCGAGGTGCTGGATCCCGAACAGAACGGCACCTTCGTGGACCACTATCTTGAGGTGGAATACGACCTGTCGAACGTCATGTTCATCACCACGGCCAACAGCTACAACATGCCGGGGCCGCTGATGGACCGGATGGAGATCATTTCTCTGGCCGGCTATACCGAGGATGAAAAGCGCGAGATCGCCAAGCAGCACCTTTTGCAGAAGCAGGTCACCGCGAACGGCCTGAAGAAGGGTGAGTTCGAGGTCTCGGACGAGGCGCTGACCCATGTCATCCGCTATTACACCCGCGAGGCGGGCGTGCGGAACCTTGAGCGCGAGATTGCCAAGCTGGCGCGCAAGGCGGTGACCGACATCCTGAAAAAGAAGACCAAATCGGTGAAGGTGGACCCGGCGAAGGCCGAGGAATACCTGGGCGTGCAGCGCCACCGCTTTGGCCTGGCCGAGAAGGAAGATCAGGTGGGCGTGGTCACCGGGCTGGCCTGGACCAGCGTCGGCGGCGATCTGTTGCAGATCGAGGCGCTGAAGCTGCCGGGCAAGGGCCGGATGAAGACTACGGGCAAGCTGGGCGATGTGATGAAGGAGTCGATCGAGGCGGCTTCGTCCTATGTCCGCTCGGTTTCTCCGCAGATCGGGGTCAAGCCGCCGAAGTTCGAGACGATGGACATTCACGTTCACGTCCCCGACGGCGCCACGCCGAAAGACGGCCCCTCGGCCGGTCTGGCGATGGTGACGGCGATCGTCTCGGTCCTGACGGGCATTCCGGTGCGCAAGGACATCGCGATGACAGGCGAGGTGACGCTGCGCGGCAACGCGAGCGCCATCGGCGGGCTGAAGGAAAAGCTGCTGGCCGCGCTGCGGGGCGGGATCAAGACCGTCTTCATCCCCGAGGAGAACGCCAAGGATCTGGCGGAAATCCCCGAGAACGTGAAGGCGGGCCTGACGATCATCCCAGTGACCCATGTGCGCGAGGTGCTGGCCCAGGCGCTGGTGCGTCAGCCGGTGGCGGTGGAATGGGACGAGGCGGCGGAAGAAGCAGCCGCCGCGGCCCGCGCGGCAGCGGCCGGGCAGGCCGGCCCCGCGGCCACCGCGCATTAGGCGCGGCGCAGGAAAAACTTATCGAAGGCGCGCCTCCGGGCGCGCCTTTTTGCTATGGGGCGGGGGCCGGGTGGTGATTTCCTGCGCACAACCGCGTGGGGCAGGGAAACTTCGTGTGGTAGTTGTGGATTTGTTTCCATCGGCGGGATAGTGTTGGCACAGCCTGAAAGAGGACCACATCATGACCGATGAAACCAAGACCCCCGCCGCCAAGAAGCCCCGCGCGACGCCGGCCAAAGCCAAGGCTGCCGGTGCCGAAGGCGCGGCCGAGGGTGCTGCTGCCGGTGCGGGCGGCGTGAAGCTGAAAGACCTGATCGCGCGCGTGGCCGAAGCCACCGGCGCCAAGAAACCGCAGGTCCGCAACATCGTCGAAGCGACGCTGAAGGAAATCAGCGGCGCGCTGGACAAGGGCGAAGTCATGCTTCTGCCGGGTCTGGGCAAGCTGCGCGTCAGCCGCACGCGCGAGTTCGAAAAGGGCGGTTCGGTGGTTTCGCTGAAGATGCGCCGCGGTGCCGCCAAGCCGGGCAAAAATACCGATGGCGAACCCCTTGCAGAGGTCGGGGAAGCCAGCTAATAACCCCGCCAACGGGCGATTAGCTCAGCGGTAGAGCGCTTCGTTCACATCGAAGATGTCAGCGGTTCAAATCCGTTATCGCCCACCATTACCGCATTGAAAAGCCTCGGGGAAACCCGGGGCTTTTCCTTTTGCGGGCGGCGGTCCGGGCGGATTGCGGCGGCACAAATGGCAACGCCGCCGGACATGTCCGGCGGCGTCCTTCCGGTCCCGTCAGGGCGTCAGGTCATTGCAGGTAGGGCATCGGATCGACGCTGTCGACGCCGCGCCGCACCTCGAAATGCAGGAAGGCCGGATCGGCCGAGCGCACCACCGCAATCGCCTGACCGCGGGTCACCGTGGCGCCCTTGGCGACCTTCAGCTGATCCACCCCGGCATAGACCGTCAAGAGGTTGTCGGCGTGCCGGATCACCACGATGGGCGTGCCGTTGGTGTCCTTGGTCACCGCGGCGACGGTGCCGGCATCGGCGGCCTTCACGGCCGTTCCGGCGGCGGCGGCAATGTCGATCCCGTCGTTCTTGCCCTTCTGGTAGCTGCGGATGATCTTGCCCGAAACCGGCATCACCATCTTGGTCGCGGTCGCCCCGGTGCGCTGGCTGCCCATCTCGGGCGAGGCGGGGGTTTCCTTGGGCTTCTGCGCGGCGGGGGCGGTTTTCTCATCCGGCAGCGGCTTTGATGCCGAGGGCGGCGTCGGCGTCGGGCTGCCGGCGCCGGGCGTGGTTTCCACCGGCGCGGGCGGCGGGGCCGAGGACGAGGTCGGGATGATCAGATACTGCCCCTCGCGCACCGCCATGTCGGCGCCAAGCCCGTTCCAGTCGGCCAGCGCCTTGGCCGAGACATTGTAGGCCCGCGCGATGGTAAAGGCGGTCTCGCCGCGCTGCACCTTGTGGCGGATCGGCTCGGACCCCGCGCTGGGGGCCTGCGCCGCCGGCGCGGGGCTGCCCGCGCGGTCAATCGCGTTGCCTGCAATCGTCGTCACGTCGATCTGGCCGCCGGGCGAAGACGGCGGGGTGCTGCCGATCACGCCGCCCGTCACCGCGCCGCCCACGGGTGCGGTGCTGCTGACCCGGCCGGGCAGGGCCAGAACCTCACCCTCGCGCAGCGAATCCGAGGGGCGCAGCGCGTTGTAGCTGGCCAGTTTCCCGGCATCTATCCCCAGCCGCTGCGCCACGCTGGTCACCGTATCGCCGCGCCGGGCGACCACCACCTGATAACCCGGATAGCTGATCACCCCGTTCGCATCGGCATGGGGACGCGGATCGGCGGCGCGCTGCGCGGCGGCGGTGGTGTCAAACCCGCCGCCCGAGCGCAAATCCCAGTCCAGCCCCGAATTGGTGCAGGCCGACAGCAACAGCACGGCCAGCAGGCCCTTGGCAGGTCGGTAGGACAGGATCATGCGCGCCTCGTTCTTTCCGCCCGGTTGGTCCGGGCCTCACCTTGTTGGTTACTCGTTGCCCAAGCCCTCGACCAGAGGCACGAAGCGCACCGGGCGAAGTTCCTCATAATCATAGCCCTGCGCCAGCCGGGTGACCTTGATCAGGCTTTGCACCGTATCGGACTGCCCCACGGGCAGAACCATGATACCGCCGATCTTCAACTGCGCCAATAGGGGGCCCGGAGGGTCTTCGGCCGCCGCCGTCACGATGATGCGATCAAAGGGCGCCTGATCGGGCAGGCCGAAACTGCCGTCGGCCACCATGGGGACAATGTTGACAAGGCCGAGGTCGCGGAAAATCTCGCCCGCCTCTTTCACCAGCCGGCGGTGGCGGTCCACGGTATAGACCCGCCGGGCCAGAAGGCTGAGGATCGCCGCCTGATAGCCCGAGCCGGTGCCCACCTCCAGCACCGTATCGCGCGGCTGCACGTTCAGCGCCTGGGTCATCAGCCCCACGACCGAGGGCTGGCTGATGGTCTGGCCGCAGGCGATGGGCAGCGGCATATCCTCATAGGCGCGTTCGGCGAAGAGGCCGCGCACGAAATGGCCGCGGTCGATCCGCTCCATCGCGGTCAGGACGCGGGCGTCGGTGACGCCGCGCGAGCGCAGGGCATAAAGAAAGCGCATCTTGCGTTCGGCCGCCGATTCTTCGTCGGGCTGGCCGCTTCCGGTCATGCCAGCCGCGCCTCCAAATCCGCCAGCACCTCATGCGCGGTCAGATCGGCGCGCAGCGGGGTGACCGAGATGTAACCTTCGACATTCACTGTCACATCCGTGCCGGGCAGGGTGGGCCCGTGCTGGGCGCCGCCCTTGATCCACAGGAAGCGCCGACCGGTGGGCGACAGCTGCGGTTCCACCGTGAAAGAGGTGTAGCGGCGGAACCCTTGCGCGGCCACCTTCACCCCCTTCACCGCCGCGGCGCCGACGGGGGGGAAGTTGATGTTGTAGAACAGGCGGTAATCGGCGTCGTCCCACAGACCTTGGTCCAGAAGCCGCCTCACAAGGCCCGGGCCGTGGGTGCGTGCCGCCTCGAACGGGTCGTCCAGAGCGTCGGTTTCCCGCCCCATGAACTGGCTGAGCGCGATGGCCGGAATGCCCTGCAGCGCCGCCTCCATCGCGCCGCCGATCGTGCCGGAATAAAGCACGTTCTCGCCCGAGTTGTTGCCGCGGTTCACCCCCGACAGGACCAGATCGGGCTTGGCACCTTCCAGCACGTCGTGAATCCCCGCCAGCACGCAATCGGCCGGGCTGCCTTCGGCCGCGAAGCGCCGCGGGGCCAGTTTGGCGATCATCGTCGGGTGGGTGTAGCTGATGCAATGCCCGACGCCCGACTGTTCAAAGGCCGGCGCCACCGTCCAGACCTCGCCCTCGGGGCCGGCGATGGCGGTGGCAATTTCGGTCAGCACCTCCAGACCCGGAGCGTTGATGCCGTCGTCGTTGGTGATCAGAATGCGCATGAAACCCTGCCTTTGGCACCTGATTAGAACAGTGGCCGGGCTGCGGCAAGCTTCCGCTGATCCGGCCGGGGCAAGGGCTGGCCGGCGTTGCGGAATGGGGGCGCTGCCCCCTCGCCGCCAGGGCGGCTCACCCCCGGGATATTTGCCGAGAGAGGATGACGGGTCTTGTTCATCCTCTCTCAAGAAATATCCCGGGGTGAGGGCCGGAACGGCCCGAGGGGCAGCGCCCCTCGGCAACGGCGCCAAGGGGACAAACGGATGTTCAGTATTTCCCGAGTAAATGTTCGCCTATTCCCCGTCGGGTCGGATATCGACGGCGTGGCGGCCTTCCTGCGCGCCGTCCAGCCGCAGCATGCCGATCACCGGGGCGACATCGGCGTAGTCGCGGCCGTAGCCCACGGCGATATGGTCTTCGGCGACGAAACAGGCGTTGGTCGGGTCATATTCGCACCAGCCGCCCTCGGCCCCGGTCCAGGCGCGGACCCAGGCATGCATGGCATCGGCGCCCTCCAGCCGGGGCTTGCCGGGCGGGGGGTGGGTGCGCAGGTAACCCGCGGCATAGGCGGCCGGGATGCCCAGGCTGCGCAGGCCCGCGATCATGATCTGGGCGAAATCCTGACAGACGCCGTGCCGGCCGGCAAAGGCCGCTTCCACCGGCGTATCGACCTCGGTCGCGGTGGCGTCGAAGGTCATGTGGGCGTGCAGCGCAAGGCCAAGCGCCGCGACCGCCTCGCGCACCGTGGGGGCTTGCAGGGTTGCGGCGGCGGCGAAGGCGGCGATGGCGGGCACCGGGCCGATGCGGGGCGAGGGGGCAAGGAAATGGTGCGGTGCCTCGGGGCCAAGGTCGCGGATCAGCGCGATATCCTCGGCCAGTCCGGTCAGCGGGCCGCTCATGTCGAACTCGGCCGCGTCGGCGTGGCGGATCACCTCGGCGGTCATTTCCAGCGTCAGTTCGGTCAGGCCGGGGGGGATGACCGCCTCGATCACGCGGGTGCCGAAGAAATCGCGGAACATCGTGCGTTCCAGCGGTTCGGGCCGGAAGGTGACCGCTTCGGCGGCGACGGTCTGCAGGCCGGGCAGGGCGGCGGGCAGGACGCGGAACTGCTGGCGCCCGGCGCCGGTGGGGCGGGCGAAGCGGTAGTCGATCTGCAGCCGGATATGGTAAAGCATCAGCGCAGATAGCCTTCGGTCAGCAGGTCGGACAGCGCGCCGATGCGGTCGCGCAGTTCCCACAGCCGTTCAGTCGTCAGGTCTTCGGGGCGCTCGGTGACCAGATCGGTGTGCAGCCGCAGCATGGCGCGCGACAGGTCCGACATCGCGCCGGGCAGATCGCCGCCCGGCAGCAGGCGCAGCTGCTCGGCCAGCCCGTCCAGCTGATAGCGGACCGAGCGGGGGTTCATCTCATCCAGCGCCAGAAGGTCGATCACCGTGACGCGGGTGGTGGCCAGGCTGAAGCGGCGGCGGTGGGTCATCACGCTGTCGCCGACCTCGATCGCCAGATCCAGCGCGCCGGGCGGTGCCTCGGGGTCGGCCAGCGTGGCCAGCGCCGCCGTCATCGCCATGGCGCGTTCGTGGTGGCGGCCGATGGTCAGGAAGCGCCAGCCGAGGAAGCGGTACATGTTTTCATGCACCAGCCCCGAAAAGCCCGTCAACTTGCGCAGAAGCGCAGACAGAGCGCGGGCGGCATCGTCGCCGGGCGCCACGCGGGCGGCCATGCGGGTGGCGGTCTTGTTCAGGTCGATCAGCGCCGACCAGGCATCGGGCGAAAAGCGGTCGCGCACCTGACCGGCGCTGCCGATGGCTGCGCCCAAAGTGTCCAGCAGCCCCTGCGGCAGGCCCGCCTCGGCCGGGTCGGCGCCCAGGCTTTCCAGCAAGGGCGCCAGCGCCTCGGTCAGGGGGGCGGCGCTGTCGCCCGCTTCGGCCAGCCGGATGTGATGGGCGCGCAAGAGGCGCATGATGCCCTCGGTCCGTTCAACATAGCGGCCCAGCCAGAACAGGTTGTCGGCCGCGCGCGACGGCAGCGCACCGGGGCCGACGCGGCGATAGGGGCCGTCGGCGGCCGCGACCATCGAGACGGCGGGCACCGGCCGGCCCGAGACGATCCACACATCCGCCGCCGCCCCGCCGTGCTGCATCGCCAGCGCCTTGGGGTCGGGCGAGGCACCGATGCGGGCGAAGCCGCCGGGCATGACCTGCCAGCCCTCGGCGGTGCGGGCCAGAAACACCCGCAGCGACAGCGGGCGCGGCTGAAGCCGGCCATCGACCAGCGCCGGGGTGGTGGACAGCGTCACCGCCTCTTGCGCCACCAGCGCCGGGCCTTCCGCGGCCAGACGGCGGCGCAGCGCCTCAACCCCCGCT